>JBLHJX010000268.1:0-7550 GCA_047619225.1 Candidatus Latescibacterota bacterium | reverse complement strand
TGTTGATGTTGCTTTCTTTGGCTGTTGTCGCACGCGCAACGGGGTGGACTTTGTCAACGGGTGAGTGGCATGCCATCTTGGCTATGGGTGTTGTTGGGGCTGCGTTGCCGTGTTTTGGCCATGTGGGGTATTTAATAGGTTATATATCTGCCCCCTATTATTTTGCGACCGATGAGAATGCTTGGAGCAAACATTTACACCCCCATTTGCCAGATTGGTTGATTCCCAGCAATGAAGGTAATGCGATTGCTTGGTATTATGAAGGATTGCCACGTGGTGCCCAAATACCTTGGGACGTATGGGTGTTGCCATTGTTTTGGTGGATGACTGTTCTTGTGGCGGCTTTTGTTTTATTGGCATGTGTGGCTGCCATTTTTAGAAAACAATGGGTACAAAACGAGCGATTGGTTTTTCCTGCTATGGCCCCATTAATTGATATGGTGTCTGAACCGGGTGAAGGCAAGGGTTGGTTGCCTGAGTTTACGCGCAATCGGTTGTTTTGGATCGGTTTTGCTATTGCATTTGGTGTGTTGGCTTGGAATTGCATTAATTATGCGCTGCCTGGATTTCCTCGTTTTCCGATCTATCGATCAAGGTGGTATTGGATTGATCGGCAAATGCCTCCTATTCGGGGATATTTTGGTGTTTTTACGGTTTTCTTTTCTTATTTTGCCAGTTTGGATGTGTTGTTTAGTCTTTGGTTTTTTGACTTGTTGTTTATCATTGAAGGGGGATGGCTCAACAAGTTGGGGTATAAAGCCATTTCGCCATATTATTACACGGGTGTGTATGCATGGCAGACCAAAGGTGCTTTTTATGTTTTAATTTTTTCAACCTTTTGGGTGGCGAGGCGACATTTAAGAGATGTGGTGATGAAGGCTTTGGGGAAAGATGACAGTGTGGATGACAGCGGTGAGCTGATGTCTTATCGCGCGGCTTGTGTGGGTGTGTTGGTGAGCATTGCCTATTTGTTTGTGTGGTTGGTGCAAATGAATTTTGATCCGCTTCAAGGTTTTCTGTTGCTGATTTCAGTCGTTCTTGTCTATGTTGGGATGGCCAAGATTTTAGCAGATACGGGATTGCCATTTACCAATGTACCCAGTGGGCCGTGGGGTATGGTGGCTCCGTTTTTTGGTCGGCGTAATATTTCATTAACAACAGAGGTTGCATATCGCTTTTCATCTTTAATCACGGGGCATTTCAAAGGCCTGTTTTTACCAGCATTGGCACATGCCGGGCGTGTATCAGAAGGCGTGCCAGGAAATCAACGGCGAAAATTGATGGGTGCTATTGCATTGGCGTTTATTGTGAGCTGGATCGTGAGTGTTTGGCTTACCGTAAATTTGGGTTACGAAGAAGGCGCTTATAATTTTAACAGTTGGGAAATTACACGTGCTGCTGAACGCAGTTTTCAGAGCACGGTTGAAGCGATTAAAAAACCCAATGAACCGCCGTTTTACGAAAAGAACCCAGAAGAATTGGGCTTTTTTGGTTTTGGTGGTTTGTTAATGGCCGGATTGATCTATATGCGATATCGGTTTGTTTGGTGGCCATTACATCCGGTGGGCATGGCTATTTCTGGGTCTTATCTTGCTCGCCGAACAAGTTTTACGATTTTTCTGGCTTGGTTGATTAAGTTTGTCATGCTAAAGGTGGGTGGGGCAACTGTGTATAGACAATCGCGACCCCTCTTTATTGGGCTTCTGGTGGGATACATCTTGGGTGTGATTTTGTCGACGGGCATTGATATGATTTGGTTTCCTGAACGTGGACATTCTATACATCGATACGGGTAGGAAAGTAAAAAGGCAAAAGTAAAAAGTAACCGGCATTTATAATTGGAGTGTGAAGACTGATGAAACCGCATCGTCACATAGGTGTTGCCGCATTGGTAGGTTTGGGCGCTGTTGTCATGCTGTTGATGGTGGTGGGGCCTGAGCGTGTCAATCCGTGGTTGAGTGAATGGCTCGGTTTGGATGCACCAGTACCAGTGGTGGAACCGCTTGTTCCACGGGCCGAAGAGGTGGGGCTGCGGGTTATCGATGTTGTGAATGAAGACAATGTTCGCGCATTTATGCATCAATTTACAAAAAATGATTCCCGGGCGGTGGGATATGCGGGGCATGATGATGCGGCGACATTTATTGAGTCGGAATTTCATCGTTTGGGTTTGGAAGATGTTGAGACCGAGTCTTTTGGGGTGGCAACACCTGTTGATAAAGGAGGTCGCCTCACTTTGGCTGATACGGGTGAGGCGTTTGCTCTGTATAGCATTTGGCCCAATTTGATTAAGACATCAACGGTTGCTCGCGATGGCGTCAATGGGCATTTGATTTATGGCGATGATGGGGAGTTTGCCGATTTTGATGGGTTGGATGTTGAAGGTTCTATTGTGTTAATGGAATTTAACTCGTGGAACAATTGGTTGAATGCAGCGATGTTAGGCGCCACGCAGGTTATTTTTATTGAGCCTGATACGACATTTACCGCACAAGCTGAGCAGAAATTTTTGCAAGTGCCTAACAGTGTTGAACGTTTTTGGATTGACAAAAGAAGTGGCGAAAAGCTCAAAGGTTTGTTGGCCGACCGCAGGCAAATGGACGTGCATTTGGCGGGGCGTATGGATTGGGAGAAACCTGAGGCTGCCAACATTTTGGGTTGGATTCGTGGAACAGACCCCATTTTGCGCGATAAAACTGTGGTGATAAATGCATATTATGATGCGATGTCGGTGGTACCTGCTTTGGCACCTGGGGCAGAAATGGCTTGTGGTATTGTGGGGTTGATGGAGTTGGCGACTTATTTTACAAAGTATCCCCCAAAACACACGGTGTTGTTTTTGGCCTCATCGGGGCACCATTTGGGTTTTCGTGGTATCTGTGATTTCTTAGGGCGGCATTCGCGAAAAGAAAAACATTTTGCCGAATTGATGTCGGAGCCAATAGATATTCCTCTGATTATTTCGCTGGATTTGACCAGCCAGACCGATGAAGTGGGTGTGTGGAACAGTACGCGAAATTTCTATTACAAACGTTTCTTTACGCCCTTTGGCAAGTCGTTTGTTCGATATTCAGAAGCGATTGCACCCTACTTTGGTTTGGACAAGGCAGATGCTTTGGTTGACGGTATCAATCCCAAGGGGGGTATGAACTGGGATATGTACGTGCCGGGCAAAAACCTGAAGACGGATGGGGAAGTTATTTTAGAGGCTGGCACACCTGCGTTGTCGTTGATTACGGTAAACGACGCACGGTTTCGTGTGGATACGCCTTTGGACAAACCTGAATATGTCAATTATCGCAACTTAACGGGGCAAATTCGCACCATTGTAGGTGTGTTGGATTTGGGACTTAATTCCGCTAATTTTATCCCAGATTATCAATTGGTACCCGACGATCGGATGCGGGGCTTAAAGGGGTTTGTACGCACATTTCCACGAAAGAGCATTACGCCAGATCGACCTCGTCCTGGGGCGGTGGCTTCTTTGCGTATGGGCATTGATAAGTCGGTGAAGGGCGTGCGCCGAATCTATTTTGATGTGGCCGATGAAAACGGCGAATTTTACATGCCGGGTATTGCCGAACGTCGCGTTGATGTCAAGGCGTTTTATTTGGATCCTGAAAGTGGTGAAATTACGTATGCGCCCAATCACGGTCGTCAGGCGCGGATTTACGCCGGCGAGTTTGACATGGACTGGTGGATTTCTAAACGTACCCGCATATTGTTTCCGTGCATCACCACCGATTTTTATGACACGGTTGATCCCCGATATTTGACCAAGTTGTCCAGCATCAGTGTGTATGGGCCTGGTAATACCGCGCCGCAAGAATATGGTTATGCCATTGGTTATGGGCCCGATGAACCTGTGGGCACTGTTTTTACAACGCCAGGTGAGAAGATCAAAATTGCCATGCGGTCTGGGTCTATTGGTGTTCGGTATTTGCTGCTCAATTCAAAAGGTGCAGATACCGAGGAAATGGCGCGAGGAGAAGGGTTTGAAACATTGGTACACGGATCATTTATTCGCACGTCTTATCAGGCTGCAAAAGATATGTGGAGATTAAATGAGTCGCGTATTCGGGAACTCAAATCGTTTTCTATTGAGAATCAGCGCTTGGATCAATTGCATGCACAAGCTAAGGACCATCTCGAGAAGGCAGATGTCGCGATGGTAGACAAACGTTGGGGTGATTTTATCAAACACACGCGCGCGGGGATGGGCATCGAATCGCGTGCTTATCCCGATGTGAAAGCCACGCAGAATGATGTGGTTCGTGGTATTATTTTCTTTATGATTTTGGTGATTCCATGTGCATACTTTATTGAGCGTTTGGTGTTTACCTTTGCCGATATTCGTATGCAGATCACGGGGTTTGCGGGCGTTTTTGTTGTTATTTGGATGTTTTTGTCACAAGTACATCCTGCATTTCAATTGTCAAGCCCCGTTGTGATTTTGTTGGCATTTGTCATTTTTTCTTTGGCGATTTTTGTTATTTCGATTGTGGCTGGGCGGTTTAATGAGAATATCCGCCGTTTGCGCAATGCCGAAGTTCTTTTGCACGATACCGATGTGGGGCGTGTGAGTGCATCAGTGGCAGCGTTTCAATTGGGCATTGCCAATATGAAGCGTCGTAAATTGCGTACATGGCTTACATATATCACACTGGTTTTACTCACGTTTACCGTGTTGTCATTTACTTCTATTAAGTCTTCGTTGCAGTTTCATCAGTTGCCGCTAGATACTGAGGGGCAATACCCTGGAATGCTGATTCGCAGTAAATTTTGGGGGGCGTTGGAAGAGTCAGCACACGATTATGCTCGGGTTAGTTTTAGTGATGTTGGCGTGATTGCACCACGCAGTTGGTACATTACCCGTGACAAGAAAAAGACGCCCATTGAGACAGCAGAGAAATCGACAAAGGTGCTTGGTATTTTAGGCCTTACAGTAGAAGAAGTTCAGGTGACACATATAGATACATTATTGAGCGCTGGGCGTTGGTTTAGAGAGGGTGAGTTTGCATGTATTCTACCCAATAAGATGGCCAATTTGTTAGGGGTAACGGTTGATGATGTGGGCACAAAACATGTGCGTTTATTTGGCAGACAACTGAAGGTTGTGGGATTGATGGATGCTGAAAAAATGCGCAATCACCCCGATTTGGATGGTGAGATCTTAAGCCCTGCAGATTTTAAGCTCACAGATGCGGAAGCCATTTCACGTATGAGCCAACAAGAGTCGCGTGAAAAGCAAGGTTTGGAACAACCCGAAGTTGAGGTGATGCCTTTTGAGCATTTGGACCCCGATGATATTGCAATTATTCCCTATCAAATATTGCGTGATGTCGGTAGCCCCTTACAATCGGTGGCTGTGCGGTTTCATGACAGCAGCACGGTTGAAGCGCAGGTTAAAGATTATTTGTCGCGGTTGTCTGTGGTCTTGTTTGCAGGTATTCCGGCAGCAGATGGCAAGTTGAAGGTGTCTGTTTATAGTTCATTGGGCAATACGTCTTTGCGTGGTTTGGCGAATTTATTTATCCCTATTCTGGTTGCTGCACTCATTGTGCTCAACACCATGATGGGGTCTGTTTATGAGCGGTTTAAAGAAATTGGTATTTATTCTTCGGTGGGTTTGGCACCTGTACACATCGCATTTTTGTTTATTGCTGAGGCGTGTGTATATGCCGTGTTGGGGACGGTCTCAGGGTATTTGGTGGGGCAAGGCGTGGCCAAAGTTTTGTTGTGGCAAGGTTGGTTAAGTGGGTTTACCTTAAATTATTCGGCTCTTTCAACTGTGATTTCATCGGTGTTGGTTATGGCGGTGGTGATGTTGTCGTCCATTTACCCTGCCCGGCAAGCCTCCTTGATGGCGGTGCCCGATGTTACACGGCGTTGGAAATTGCCTGCCCCAGATGGTGATCATTGGCATTTTGAATTTCCATTTACGGTTGGTGGCAATGATGTGTTTGGATTGTCGGTGTTTTTGGTGGATTATTTTGAGTCGCATACGGGTGAGTCGATGGGCGCATTTTTTACCAATGGCGCCAAATTCGGTTCTATTGAGACCGAAAAAGGTCAAGGATACACCATTGATACTTCAATTTGGTTGGCTCCTTATGATCTGGGTGTTAGCCAGAAAGTGCGTTTTGAAGCTGTGCCTGCAGGTGAACATAACATTTTTACAATGGGATTGATCATTGATCGCTTAAGTGGCGACGCAGCTTCTTGGCGACGTGTGAACCAAGGTTTTATGAATGCTTTGCGTAAACAATTTTTGATCTGGCGCACAGTTGAACCTGTTGATCGGGCACGGTACACCGAAAAAGGAATGAGATTGCTATCAGAACGAGAAGCAGAATTGGTGTAAGAAATATTGTCAAATGTTGCAGATCAAAACCCAAATAGGTTTTTGTGTTGATATCTGTAACCTAAGACCGATTTTCTTAGTTGTTAGACTTGTGACTTTTAGACCTATAGACTTGTGGCTGATTTTTATGGTTTGGTAGAAGGGTGGATGGAAAAATTCAATGTCGTTATTAGATCGTATACGAAAAAATAAAAAAGAGACACAGTTTCAAGAGATTAATGAGTATCGCGATCTTTTAGAAACCCCTACAGAATTTGAAGATGGTTTTAACCTTAAGACCATTGTGGGCGCTCTGTTTGTCTCTATTGTGATGGTTCCTGGCAATATTTATTTGGAACTGATGATTGGTGGTTCTATTGGTGCGGCGGCCCAATGGGTGACCATTATTTTGTTTATTGAGTTGTCCAAGCGGTCGTTTACGACCTTAAAACGGCAAGAAATTTATTTGTTGTATTATGTGACCAGCGCGTTGATTAATCGCGAGACGGGTGCTTTTGAGGGTTTGCTTTGGCATCAGTATTTTGTACAGTCACCTGCCGTGGTGCAATTTGGCATCCAGGAGATGATGGAGAAGTTGTGGTGGTATGCACCGCCTGCATATTCAGAAGCCATTATTGAACGCACATTTTTTCATGCCGATTGGTTTTGGCCCATCACATTTTTGGTGTTGGGCATGGTTATGGGCCGCACGGCTTCCTTTTCGGCCAGTTATGTGTTGTTTCGCATTACATCAGATTATGAAAGATTGCCTTTTCCTTTTGCCCCCATTAATGCACAAGGGGCGATGGCGTTGGCTGAGGAAAGCAGTGGTGAGGTGACGTGGAAGTGGCGCGTTTTTTCAATTGGCGCAGTCATTGGCATTGTGTTTGGGGCCATTTATGTGGCCGTACCTGCCATTACTGGGGCGTTTATGGAGCGGCCCATACAGCTGATACCTATTCCGTGGGTAGACTTTACGCAATATACCGGTTATTTTTTGCCGGCAACACCCGTTGGGTTTACGATGCATCTCGGGCCTATTTTTGCCGGGTTTTTGGCACCCTTTTGGGCTGTTGTGGGTGCGTTTATTGGGGTGATCATTCACACCATTGCCAGCCCCATATTGCATCACTATGGGTTTATGCCCCACTGGTTTGTTGGTATGGATACGATTCAGACGCATTTTGTAACGGGCATTGATTTTTGG
>JBLHJX010000267.1:0-7566 GCA_047619225.1 Candidatus Latescibacterota bacterium | reverse complement strand
AAATCCTTGAATGCTTACCGAAGCACTAACTTACGACCACGCGCCAATGTGCTACGAAACTGCTGTTTCTGCAATTCTAAAGACAATGCCTGATACTGAGTCTTTCCAGCCACCAAATGACCATTGAGATCTTCAGCTTCTCGCATCAAGTCTTCCCGAGTGCCGCGAAGCGAAGCAACCCGTTGCTTGACATCTTCCAATTTGTACTTTTCACTGAGAATCTGATCGCTCAAACGATCGATGGTCTTTTCGAGGCTTTCAACTTCGGGCAAGGGGATTTTACACGGTCAAAAAACAAGGGGGGTGACAGATTGATGCAAGTATAGTCATTTCAGATATAAAAATCAAGAGACGGCCCATTACATTGGGGTCAAATTCCTTTGGGTCGATCAAAAAAAAGTTGCTGTCCGGTCCGTTGAAACACAGCTTGCCAAGAAGCCACATCAAGTGCCATACAAAACACACCGCACGTGGGCATATCATCAATGACATCACCCGATAAAGAACACGCCAAATCTGTGATATAAGGATTGTGTCCAATGACCATCAACGACAGAAACGTGTCATCAACACCCTGAATCAATCCCAAAATATCCGTTTCATTGCCAGAATATATAATCTCTTCCCAAGCGACCTGCTTTAGGGGATAATCCAAAGCTTTCAACAAACGCTTGGCTGTGGCCTTTGCTCGCTTAGCGGGGCTACACAGTACGTGATCCAAAACGACTTTCCGTGTCGCCTTAAGAAGTTCACCCATCGCAGGCGCGTCTTTCTTACCCCGATTGCTCAATGGCCGATCAAAATCAGTTTCCTGGCCTTCTGGCCAACTCGACTTGGCATGGCGCACCAAATACAATCGTTTCATCACAAGCCCTATCTACCCATAAATAAAAACACACATGCTGAATAAGAACAACACCTGTGTTGAAAGACATCTTACATAAGCGGCGGTAGGCCACCCAAATCCACTGCCATCTGGGGTTCTTGATCGGCAGTTTGTAACCGTATGCCAATATCGTGAATCAACTCTTTCATAGATCGAATGCGTTCACTGCTCAGGCCTTCTTCAACTTGAGTCTCCTGTTGCTGAGCCAACACCGAGTGAAATTCTTCTTTTTTAGTTTGTAATCCTTCTTTAACGCGGTTGAGCCGCCGTTCCAAATCACGCATTTTGGTTGCAGTAAAAAATTTTACCCCAACCACCATCAAAAGAGAAACCAGCATCCAAATAGCCAAAACAACGCCCCTTGTAAAACAGACCAAACAAAGCAAACATAGCTATATAATGGTTGATTCCATCTCTCGTGTCAACCCATTCTCTATCCCACGCTCATAGAATAAAACTCAAACCCCAGCTTGACGATGTGACCTACATCAACTCCAACAAAATAAAAACCGGCTCTTTTTTCAACAGAGCCGGTTTCTACTCATCGGGCTTTACTTTTAAGCCGAATGATAATAAATATCTTTTGTCGAATCGTTTCGAACAATTTCAAAGCCACTTAAGCGGTATACTTACCAAAAAAATCCAGAATCCCTTTTTTTAAGGCGCCTGCCTCGTCAAGTTCCCCAGCCAACATCTCGTTGACCGTCTGTTCCTGTTCTTTGCCCGTCTCATTAATATAGACATGCCAATGTTTTACCATCCTACGCGCCCGCGCCTGATACCGCGTGCCCTGAAATTCAAATTCGATCATGCCATCCCTCGCTTATTGCCGTTGATATGCCCGAACACGTTCTCTTTAGTCAAGTATAGACCGACAACAGGCACAAGACAATAACCGATCTTAAAATATACCACTCATCCACCTAATACCCAGCAATTGCGACCCAATTCAAGCCTTTTTTCTTGTGATGAGGCACAACACATTCTAATCTCTCAACTTCTCTTTGAGGTACCCCATCTGCTTGGTTAGCAAGTTCTCTAGCGCACGACAATCTTCACACCCGTTGGTGGTTCTCCAATAGACGCTATATCAAGCCGATACTCCCTGCCAGCTGATCGAGCGCACATTTGCATTGTTACGCCATCAAGCGCGTTCTCAATTGCGCCAGCCAATACCGTCGTTTCCAATAGTTCAACAAACAACTCGGCCCTCTCACCTGACACCAAATGCCCATCCCTATCCGTCTCCCACTTAATTTCAAATGGATTCATTTGCATCGACAATCCCCCCAAGGCATTGTAGTGTATAATCTCACACCGCTTGGCGGATACCCCAGGCCAGCAATGGGTCGGTGTGAGACAAACTGGCCACGCGTATTTACCACGTAAGCTCTCACTTCAAAAATGACTGTTGTCTGTCACTTTGTTTCGTTGTACATTAGTATAACTATGACGTATTTTATGCGTCTTGTGATGTTTGGCCGGACTGGATTCTTTGGCGAGAGACAGTCCGGCTTTTTCTATTTTATATTTGGTGAACGAAATCACCTTTCTTTGCTCGGCTAATGTATTTATCAATAATAAATCGGGAGCCTCTGATCCCTGGCCCTGGAATAAAGTCTTCGGCGTAAAACTTTGTGTTTCTTAGATCCTCATAGTCGTCTACCGTGCGGCAATTCTGTCGAACATGTAGTGCAATTTCAAGCCGCTCTTTCGCATACCAATCAAACATCCCCCAACCATTCACCACATCATCTATCCGATTTTCATGCGCACGTATAAGCCTCTTAGCCCCACCATCATAGCAACGTATCAACGACGATTCACGGGAGAGCATAAATTCCGCAAAATGCAGGATTTCCTGATCACCCTCGTCCTTTTCCAAGTCAACACCAAATGCGACTTCCAACCCTCGCGCCAACATGAGGTGATCACAGAACCCCTCCGTAATTTGCATAGGATCAATCTTGGGCAGTTTTGCTCCTAAAGACCGAGAGCCTATAACCCGCCAGGTGATACGCTCCCATTGGGAATATGGACCGCTGAAATCTACTCCGTTTAAACGGACATCCTCAGCAAACACAACATTCTTAAACGTCGCATTCTTCGCGCTCGCCCCAGTCATATTCCAATCGATCACCACGTTTTCTATTTGAGCCTCGTCCAGAGTAGCCCCCCTAAACGATGCTGTGCCTTTCACACCTGACAGAGTTGCACCGCGCATCAAAGTCATATCGAATTGAGCGCCTTCGATCTCAGCGCCCGACAGGTTTGCATCTCTCAGATCGGCACCTCGAAAATCACAGTCTCTCAGATCGGCACCCACAAAATCCTCTCCGCGCAACTCGGCATCCAGATAATTGCGCCTGCGCGCCGCTCCCATAAGCCGGTCAGCCCTGATGTTTCCATCCGTTTTGGCCTCTATAAATGAAGCCAAACGAATTGCGTTCCTCGTTTGAATGCCACTTTCCCCTCGTCGGATACGATGAACCGTTGACGTTGGCACACCCGTACAGACAGAGATATAGTCCAAGGTGAGGTCCCTATCTTTCTCAAAAAGACGATTAAGGTGCATCGATATGGACTTGCTCACATCTTCGCGTACCATCTCTTCTTCCTCTAAAACGGGATGAAAATGGGAAAACAGAACGTTGCAAATATGGTTCTGAATCTGTAGTATGTATGTATCACATGTTACGTGTGAATATTAAATAAAGGGCGACTATCTGCTTGGCCGCGGGTGTCGCCCTTTTTGTGTACCACAATGTGCTGGATTTTCACCTATAAATCAAGCAAAAACGCAAATGCCTAAGACCAATACCCCGCAATTTTATGCATTCCAGGTTCTCAGCGGCCTCGAAATAGGGTTCGCGATGCCCATTTTTGTGCTGTTTTTTCTATCAAAAGGGCTTGGGCTTACTGAGTTTATGGGAATGATGTCTATTTTCAATCTGTCCGTTTTTCTTTTGGAAGTACCAAGTGGAGCACTCGCAGACAACATAGGCAAAAAAACAAGTGTCATTCTGGGTATGGTGTGTATGGCGTTGGCCACACTGGGCATGATCGAGCTCAATGGGTTCGTAGCCCTTGCCGCATGCTTTGTGATATGGGGGCTTGGTGAAGCCCTCATATCGGGTGCAGACTCGGCGCTACTGTATGACTCTCTTGAAAACAAAGAAGCCTTCGCCCAAATTTTTGGACGCGCAAACACGGCCCGTCTGTCAGCCACAGTGTTTGGAACGCTGGCCTGTGGTGCCAGTATAGATTACATAGGATTGGTTGCACCCATGTGGGGTGCATTTGCAGCGTCTCTAATCGGCATTGTTATAGCGCTCACATTCCACGAGCCGATAGGCAAAACTTCAGAGAAGAAACACATTGGCGCCCAAATTCGAGAGTCTATTTCCATATTTTCTAACAACCATCACCTTCTAATCATTGCGCTTTTGGGGGTCGTGTTTCACAGAGTTTGTGGATTGGTTGAGCGTCCTTTATCTCAACCCCTCTTGCTTCAAAATGGTTTCTCTGAAGCAACAATTGGATATATGCACAGCGGTTTTTTCCTTGTGGCCGCTCTGGGTTCATTCTGGGTCTTCCGTTTGGTAAAAAAAGGCGATATGTGGGCATTTGGGAGTTCTGGTGCCCTGATGGTTCTTTCACTGGCCGTCTTAAGTTATGCCGGAGGAAACGCGGTTGTCTATGCCCTGGCTGGCGTTTTTTTAGTCCGCGGGGTTACATTCCCGACAGTCCAACACAGCCTAAACCAACAAATCCCCTCAGAACAGCGCGCGACTTGCCTATCCATTGCAAAAATGGGGTCGAATTTATCCGGCGTGATATTGGGTCCACTCCTTGGGTATATAGCAGACGAATACTCAATTGGAATAAGTGTTGCGGTGCTTCAGTGGTCATTTACACTGTTCCTACTGATTCTCTTGTGGAACCTCCGGAAATAAGCTTGCTCAATGAGCCAAAAGCCCAATCTCAGACATAAGAAAATTCGGCTTGTATTTAAGTTCATTTCTCATCATGATAATGGCATTCATAAACCAATGATCAACAACCTCTGGGTTACGGAGAAAAAAATGATATGCCTCGTTATAACCATTTTGCTGTCGGTGTTCGGGTCCATCAACGCAGAGGATGCCACTCCGAAACAAGCTTCAAACAAGAGTAACTTTGAGAAAGTCTCTGAAGAGAATGGAACTTTGCGCCTGAGAGAATCCTATGATCTGCTCCCTTTAGACGTGTACAGTTCAACTGAGAATATAGAGGTTGCATTGTGGCTTGTTTCGGATTATTTGTCTGATGACCGCCATCCAAGCATGGCAGTATCATTTTCTTACAGAAAGAATGAATATTCTACTTTCAAAAGTTACGTTGATGCCGATGAGATAGCAGCGATCGAGTCTTTTTTAAACACCATAAGTGGTGATGAAGGGGCTGCAATCCTGTCAAAGAAAACAATTGATTTTATTAGCATCAGACACGCATCTACAGAAATGCACTTTACGACAAGATCAGGCCTAACATTTAGAGCTCTTTTGGGTTCCGATGGCGTTAATATCGGTATCAAGGTTGCACGCGAAGACGAGTGGCACCTGCTAACGAAGGAGAGTATTGACACGCTCAAAGTCAGCTTTAAGTTATTCAACAAAGCAAAACAGCTCAACACACAGTAGACTTCTATCCGTTCATTTTGCACATAAAAAAAGGGCCTACGATTTTCATCGTAAGCCCTTTTTTTTATTTGGTGCCGAAGAAGGGATTCGAACCCATACACGGTTTCCCATACTGCCCCCTCAAGACAGCGTGTCTACCAATTCCACCACTTCGGCACAATTTCCTTATTTGCCTGAATCAGCAGGCGCAGGTGTTTGTGTTTCTACTGTCGGTACGACAGGGTTAAACGGTTGTGGCACGGTCTGTTGAGGGCCACCTTGTTCCAACAAACGCTCAGCAGCTGTCTTTATGGCCGCATCTGTTGAACGGCCTGCATACCACAAACTAATACACGTCAAAGCAAAAAGAACCCCAGCATAGGTGGTTACTTTGGCCAAGATCGGCACCGCACCCCCACCGCCAAACATGGAAGCGCCTCCGCCTCCACCGCCACCCCCGCCAAAGGCACCACCAGAAAGCCCGCCACCTTTGCCTGGCTGCATCAAAATAGACAAAATCAGTACAAGACACACAATGACATGAACGATTAAAAGAAATATTTCCATATCAGCAAGCTCCTAAACCGCCGCTTTCACAATCGCAGCAAATGAATCAGCATCTAAAGCTGCGCCACCAATCAAGCCCCCATCAATATTGGGTTGGCCTAACAAATCAGTGGCATTATCGGGTTTCATAGAACCCCCATATTGGATGCGCACACATTGCGCAACCGTTTCATCGTATAAATCTACCAGCACTTGGCGAATCATGCTATGTACTGCTTCGGCTTGATCTGGTGTTGCGGTGAGCCCTGTGCCAATCGCCCAAACCGGTTCATATGCCAACACCAACGTTTGTGCCTCATTGGGCAAAATACCTTCAAGACCACCCGTGACCTGCTTGCGAACAACTTGATCGGTCACTTCAGACGTGCGCTCTTCAAGGGTCTCCCCCACACAAACAATCGGCTTCAAACCAACACCCAGTGCCGTTTTCAGCCGTTTATTCACCATCTGATCGGTCTCACCAAAATATTGCCGACGCTCAGAGTGACCTAATATAACGTATTCACAACCGCAAGTCAATAACATCGCTCCCGATACCTCACCCGTAAACGCACCCCCTGCTTCCCAGTGCATATTTTGTGCACCAAGCCCCACAGAAGTGCCCCTAAGCACACCGGCCACGCGTTCCAACGCCGTATAGGGAGGGCAAACCACCACATCCACACCATCCACACCCGAAACGGCAGCCACAACACCCAACACAAGTGCTTCGGCTTCATCGGCCGTCTTATTCATTTTCCAGTTACCAGCTACAATGGGTTTTCGCATCACAAACTCCTATTCGGTCTCATCATCCGCATCTTTATCCGATAACGCCGCCACACCCGGAAGCGTCTTACCCTCTAAAAACTCCAATGAAGCACCACCACCCGTAGAAACATGGCTCAACTTTTCAGCCACGCCAAAATGGACCACAGCAGCAGCCGTCTCGCCCCCGCCAACAATGGTTATGGCACCCCTTTCAGTGGCTTCGACCAAGGCTTGAGCCATGGCACGTGTACCTTGTGAAAAAGAATAAATCTCAGACACACCCAAAGGACCATTCCAAATAATGGTTTTTGCTTCTTTCACTTCGTCCGCAAACAAGACCCGCGTTTCGGGCCCCACATCAAAACCTTCCAAATCTGACGGAATTTGATCCCGAGGTACAATTTGCGTCGGCACGCCTTCGGCCATATCTGCGGCCACAACCGTATCAACAGGCAACACCAATCGAATACCTTCCGCTTGTGCCCGTTGTATTAACTTGGCGGCCACATCAACGCGATCTTCCTCTAAAAGCGACTTTCCAATTTCCAATCCCATCGCTTTAAAAAAGGTAAAGGCCATCCCACCACCAATGAGCAGCGTATTAACCTTAGAAAACAAATGCTCAATCACATCTATCTTACCCGAAATTTTCGCACCCCCCATAATGGCAACAAAGGGTCTCTCTGGCTCAGCCAATGCGCC
>JBLHJX010000266.1:0-7596 GCA_047619225.1 Candidatus Latescibacterota bacterium | reverse complement strand
TGCCCCAACACCGAAATGGGCCGCGACTTCTTTGCCGACAAAGAACACATCATCCGTTTTCTCCAAGCCCTCGCCAACGAAAACATCCCCTGCCCCGTCTTCCTAAAAGTATCCCCTATATACGGCATCCCCTACATCGAAACCCTCCTTGAAGCCACCGAAGATTTTAACTTCATCTCCGGTTTCGTCTTCAACCTCGCCCCCGGCAAAACCGTCCCCCTAAAAACAATGCCCCAAACATGGCAAACCATGCCTGGGGCTGTCGCGGGCAAACCCGTCAAAGAACAAATGAACACCTGCATCAAAGAACTCTACCAACGCATGAACAAAGATCGATACCACATCATAGGCATAGGCGGCATATTCACCGCCGAAGACGCCTACGAAAAAATCCAACTCGGCGCCTCCCTCGTCCAACTCCTCACCGCCCTCATCTACGAAGGCCCCAAAGTCGTCCATCAAATCAATGAAGGACTCTGTCACCTCCTCAACCGCGACGGCCTCTCATCCATTAGTCAAGCCATCGGCACAAAAAACCAATAACAAACCCATCAATTCAAACCATCACGATTTTCCGCGCAGTTCCGTAACATGATGGGCGTAAATAAAGTATATACCGCTCGTATCTGTTATATTGTTCCTTTGATAGATTCCTCCCCCTGACCCTGGCAGAAGCATAACCTTATGGCTACCCTCACAGACGAATTGCTCAAAGAAGCCGTTCATCACCATCCCACCACCACGCAAATCGGTATTTTAGAACGCCTCTTTACCTTATGGTTCAAAGGCTTTGTCTACAACCAAATTTGGGAAGACCCACGGGTAGATGCAACAGCATTGGAACTCAACCACGAAAGCCGTATCCTCACCATCTCGTCGGGGGGATGCAACGCCTTAAATTACCTCATACACAAACCAAAAAGAATCGTCGCGCTTGATCTCAACGAAGCACACCTCTCTCTCACCCGCTTAAAGCTTGCTGCTTTAAGAACACTGCCCAATCACGAAGACTTTTTTCAATTTTTCGGTGTAGCCAAAGGGCATCACAACATCCAAACCTACCAACAACACATGCGTCACCAACTCGATAACAACACACGCACTTTTTGGGACAGTCGCGGTTTCACCGGTCGAAAGCGCATCCAATATTTCCAAAAAGGACTTTATGACCAAACCAAATTGGGTCTGTTTTTACGCAGCCTGCATGGTCTTTCGAAAATTGCAGGCGGAAACCCCAAACGATTATTACAAGCCCAAACAATAGCCGAACAAGAACTATTCTTTGAAGCAGAAGTCATACCCTTCTTCGATCAAAAATTTGTCAAATGGCTATCCAAACGCGCCATCACAGTCTTTGGCCTTGGCATTCCACCCAGCCAGCATCAAGTTTTGCACGACGAATCAAATGGCCAAATCGTCACCTTATTCCAAGACCGCTTGCATAAACTCGTCTGTGGATTTCCCCTGCACGACAACTACTTTGCCTGGCAAGCCTTTGGCCGATGTTACGACACTCAAAACAGACAAGCCATCCCAGACTATCTACGCGCCAGCCACTACGATACCCTGCGCAAAAATGCCCACCGTGTAGAAACACACGTCACATCTCTCACCGCCTATTTAAAAACACAGCCCAACAACACCTTCAACAAATTTGTCTTACTCGATGCACAAGACTGGATGCCACCTGCAACCATCGCAGAATTGTGGCGTGAAATTATGCGTGTGGGCCAACCCGGCTCGCACATCATCTTCCGCACCGCGGGCACACAATCGCCCATTGAAACCACATTGCCAAATGACCTAAGAAGTAAGTTGGCATATTGTTTGGAAAAATCACAACACCTACACACCCAAGATCGCTCTGCAATTTACGGCATGTTCCACCTGTATATTAAAACCGGTAAGGCGTAAGAGGAAAACCTTAAAACCTCACAGATTTTCGTTTTGCCTTTTTTTCTCACGTTTTACTTTTTACTTTTTTCGAGCTCTCCCATGAACACATCTTACCAAGATCCATCACACAAAATGGATCACATGTATCGGCACGCGCGACACATCTATAATGCCACTCGAAAATATTATCTTTTGGGTCGCGATACTTTATTAGATCACATTGCCCAACATCCTGCCGACCACGTCTTAGAAATTGGATGTGGCACGGCCCGCAACCTCATTGGCTTGGCCTCGAAATTGCCACACGCACACCTATTTGGTTTAGATGCATCGACTGAAATGCTCAAAACAGCCACAAAATCGGTTCATCGAGCAGGCCACACCGAGCACATTGTTTTGCGACAAGGCTTGGCCGAACACCTCGATCCCGCTCAGACATTTGGCCTCACCACATCCTTTGACACCATCTTCTTCTCGTATTCACTCTCCATGATGCCCGCATGGCCACGTGCCTTAGATGCCGCACTGCAAATTCTCAAACCCAACGGCCGTTTATACATTGTCGATTTCTGGGACCAAGCTGACTTGCCCAAATGGTTCTCCAAACTTTTAACACAATGGCTTACCCGTTTCAATGTCACCTACCACCCCGAATTACTCGACCATTTAAATAGCCTCGCACAACACCATGAAATCAGCCTAAGCATCACCCCTTTTGGGCACCGGTATGCCTTTATAGTTGAAGCAAGAAAACATTTAAAATCAGAAGGCCATCACACATGTATCCCTCAAGTTTCCAGTCGATAAATCTATTTGCAAAAAATAACGTTTCAACGTTCTAACGTTCTAACGCATCGCTTTTGTGTTTATACACTTTACAAACAGCAAAACAGAACGTACCATGCATTTTTGCAACCTATTCAAAGGAGAAAACATGGTTGAAGGTGAGCACACAATAGAATCCAACATCGTCTACGGCATGTATTCAGGGCTGGCATTGCTCATGGACGCATACAAACCCAACAACCCAAACGGTTATGGTGTCATATTCATTTCGGGCAGTGGCTGGCGCGCACCCTTAGAGTGGAATGCCGAAGCACTCAAAGACGGTGGGCAACAACGTGTATATGTGCCCACCCTCACCGCCGCTGGTTACACCGTCTTTGCCATCAACCATCGTGCCCTACCGCGTTTTGTGTATCCTGCTGCTGTTGAAGATGCACGCCGCGCTGTGCGATTCGTTCGTCATCACGCCAACGAATATGGCATCCAACCCGATCGCATCGGTGCAAAGGGTGGCTCATCGGGTGGTCATTTGGTGAGCATGCTCGGCCTACAAGACGGTGCAGGCGATCCCAACAGTGAAGATCCCGTTGAACAAGAAAGTGCACGCGTCCAATGTGTCGTGGCACGCGCCGCCCCCGTCGACTTTATACTACGTGACAAATCAACCCCGTTTCTCGACTTCGAACACCCCGAACCTGGTGATACATCCTCTGAAGCCTATCAACGTCATGTCGAAGCATCACCCATCACCTACGTCACTGCCGATGCCCCACCCTTTCTCTTGCTCCACGGAGATGCCGACGACACCGTTCACATCAGCCAAGCCGAAGCCATGGAAAAAGCCTTACAAAACGCAGGCACCATCGTCAAATTCATTCGCATACCCGGTGGTGGACACGGCCCCACATTTGGCAATCCCGAAAACGCCCCAGATTACAAAGGTGAAATGATCACCCATCTCGACACACACCTCAAGGTGTAAACGCTTTTCAACAAAGCAAAGGAGAACATACATGAGAAAAATATTTTACGGATGGGTATTGTCAGGACTCCTCCTCTTGGCCCTACCCGTACAAGCCCAAACACACGAACACGAACATGCAATCACAGAGCCAACGGGACTCAACATAGGCGATTCAGCACCTACATTTGAAGCCAAAGCAGACAATGGCAAACTGTGGAAATCAGATGCACACGTAGGCAAAGGCATCTTGGTTGTCTATTTCTTCCCAGCAGCTTTAACAGGTGGCTGAACAAAACAAGCCATCAGCTATCGGGACGATAGCGACGCACTCAAAAAAATGGGCGCAACAGTCATTGGTGTGAGCGGTGACACCGTAGAAGGCCAACGCATCTTCAAAAAAGTAAACGATCTCAATTTTGCACTCTTAGCCGACACCGAAGGAAACGTTGCCAAAACATTTGGCGTGCCCCTACGCAAAGGCGGCACCGTAAACAAAACCATCAACGGCGAAGAATTCTCCTTGACCCGAAACGTCACTGCCAAACGGTGGACCTTCATCATTGGCAAAGACGGCAAAATCATTCACAAAGACACGGGTGTGAAAGCCGCATTAGACAGTGACAACACAATCGCAGCACTCAAGGCATTGACAGCAGAGTAAGAAACATCTTGCATGACAGAAACAACAAGAGCCGATCTCTTTTTGAAATCGGCTCTTTATTTTTATTCGGAATCTACGGTTCGTGACCTACTGAGGCTATAATTTACCTCCCAAAAATACGCCCACATCTTCCAAACGCTTCCACATCACCAGCAATGTCCAGCGCTCACCCACAATATCCAACGCGCAATAAATTCCAGACCCAAGCACAAACAAGCCCTGTTCTTTGATAAAGAACAGGGCTTGTTTCATACAGTATTTCCAATTTCGCTTGAAATTTTTTTACCCACCAAACTGCTCCAAAAATTTCCCATACACCGCTTCTGGCACATAGCGTTTCACCACATCTCGCCACCCTTCCGGCCCGACAAGTCCTTTGACAAAACTCGAACTGATCTCGGCAATCTCTCGGGGCGGCATCACGAAGATCGTCGTGATATTTGCATTCAAATCACTATTGATATACCGCATCCCACGCTCATATTCATAATCGGCTTGTGTGCGAATACCGCGTACAATATACTCGGCTTCAATAGATTCTGCATAATTCACCAAAAATTGATGTTCATAACTTGTGATTATCACATTATCAAACTGTGACGTCGTTTCATGCAACAATGCCAACCGATCATCCATTGAAAATGTATACGTTTTATCAGGGTTCACACCAATGGCCACAACCAATTCATCAAACAACCGTGCCGCCTGCGCAATCACCCACAAATGCCCATTGGTCACTGGATCAAAACTGGCCGCATACACACCCTTTTTCATAACCTACCCCCAATTATTTCAGCACCGATTTCACTGCCTCAGCCAATTCTGGACATTTTTGTAACGTTGTCAAACGCGACACCACCACACTGCCCTCACCATATGTTAAGGCAATCTCTAACTCTTTGACAAGTCTTTCTGCACTGCGCACATGACCACCTGTTTCATAAATACCAATGAAAGGCACAAACCGGTTGATCGATTTGTCTTCCAATCGCTTCATCTCCGCTGCTTCAAATGCCACCCGTTCCAATCGCCACTCAGGTGGATAAAACCACGAAATGGTCTGCGTGCAATAATCCAACTTAAACTTATGTCCAACATATTCATCCGGTCGAAACGGTGGCCAAACATGATCGGTCACAACCGCATCAGGCTTGATCGACTTGGCGTACGCATAAACCATCTCATGGACATCGACCAACGTTTTGGTCGACATCTCCACCAAAATATCCAAATCGGGTTTATCAGGCTTCACCGCTTTCATCTCCGCACGAATGGCTTCACACCGATCACAAAAACATGCATAATAATTCATAAAGCCAAAACCATCCAACGCAATGCCATCTGCCCAACTCAGTGCCTTTTCAATCCGCTCCAGAATAGCCTTCTTTGTCTCCTCATGCTCAAAACACATGCCATCACGTGTCAATGACACCGGATGCCACCGATAGGACTCTGCTGTTAACCTCTCCCACTTCTGACCTGCCAATATGCCTCCAATTTCGTATTCGAAATCACGTACCTTTTGCAAGGCCTGTGGATAGTCGCGTTCAAAACTATCATCGGCAAATGGAAAAATCGTCGCAACAATTCTGACCTCTCGTTCCCGAGCAACAGCCATCATCTCAGGCGAAGCACGACCCATAATCATGGTGTTAAACCCTAGATCAGCAACAAAATCCACCGACGCATTGTTATCACCTAAAATACCACCAACTGTCCAGACCGCTTTCATAGACACTCCCTGAGAAATTTGGGTATAAGAGGAAGTATAACATAACAAAAAACACAATGGATTTCATCGCAAATCTCCCCCTCCCTATTTTCAGTTTCATAAAGCGTACATATCATGGTAAAACACGCTTTCATAACTTATAACGCTACTGCAATCTCTACCAATAGAATATGAGGCTTCCGCAACATACTTCAGACGATTGTTATGAAAAAGTTTCTCTCTTAGACTTGCGACCCACCACCTGCTCAGTTATACTTGATAAATTACGTCATTTCAATCAATCTCATTATCCGAAAGAAGCGTTTTGAACCATGTCCGTAAAAATTGAAAACACATCCTTAGAAGCCCTAAAATTCGACAACCGTTTCACCCGCGAATTACCAGCCGACCCTGAAACAGAAAATTACCGTCGCCAAGTTCGCGATGCATGTTACTCGCGTGTCAAACCCACACCCGTAGTCGATCCCAAACTTGTGGCTTATTCCAAAGAAGTCGCCGCGTTTTTAGACCTCACAGAAGAAACGTGCGAATCCGATCTATTCACTCAGGTATTTTCAGGCAATCACATCCTCGACGGCATGGATCCCTTTGCCATGTGTTATGGCGGACATCAATTTGGCAACTGGGCAGGCCAACTCGGTGATGGACGCGCCATCAACCTGGGCGAAATCGTCAACAAAAAAGATGAACACTGGACCCTCCAACTCAAAGGCGCAGGTCCCACGCCCTACTCGCGCACCGCAGATGGCCTGGCAGTATTACGCTCCTCCATCCGCGAATTCTTATGCAGTGAAGCCATGCACCATCTCGGCGTCCCCACCACCCGCGCACTGAGCCTGGTCACAACCGGTGAGCCCGTCATGCGCGACATGTTTTACGACGGCAATCAAAAAGATGAACCTGGTGCTGTCGTCTGTCGTGTCGCCCCATCCTTCACACGCTTTGGCAACTTCCAACTTCTCGCCTCACAACAAAAAACCGACCTCCTGAAACAACTCGTCGATTACACCATCCGCACAGACTTCCCCCACTTAGGCGAACCATCCAAAGAAACGTATCTCGCCTGGTTTGAAGAAATCTGTCGCAAAACCGCCCTCATGATTGCCCATTGGATGCGCGTCGGTTTTGTCCATGGTGTCATGAACACCGACAACATGTCCATCTTAAGTCTCACCATCGATTACGGCCCTTACGGTTGGTTGGAAGACTTCGATCCCAACTGGACCCCCAACACCACAGACGCCCAAGGCCGCCGATACCGCTACGGCCACCAACCCCAAATTGCACACTGGAACCTGGCCCAACTCGCCAATGCCATTTTCCCTCTCATTGATGATCTTGATCTTTTACAACAAGCATTGGACGTATATCCAACCACCTACGAGCAACACCACCAAACCATGATGATGGACAAATTGGGCCTCAACAAATTCAACCCCGAAACAGACAATGACCTCATCACAGAACTCTTAGCAACCTTGCGCATCGCTGAAACCGACATGACCCTTTTCTATCGCAACCTCGCCAACGTCGATGCCGAATCTCAAAAAGAAAAAA
>JBLHJX010000265.1:0-7620 GCA_047619225.1 Candidatus Latescibacterota bacterium | reverse complement strand
CGCACTCAAAACCCAGCACCCGAAGAAATTTTAAACACATGGAAACAAGAAATTCAAACCGATCCTCAATTCGTAGACAAAAACATATTGGCGGGTGTCAACGCGTTCAAACAACAAAACTGGGAAGAATCTAAAAGTGCATTTGAAGACGCCTTAAAATTGGATTCGGACTTTGTATTGGCAAAACTGCTCATAGGTGAAATTTATATCAAACACAACTTAGAAGACTCCACGCAAAAGATATGGGACCGTATCATTGCCCAAAATGGGGACATTAACAAATACGCATTTATTGGAATGATCAACGCAGGACTCAAAGAAGAAGGGGTCATCTACCTCGAAAGCATCGCCAAACTCCCGAATGCAGATCCCAACTTGATTCGACTGGCCAGTCAAACCTACACCGAAATAGCCATAGAGTATCAGCAAAGAAACGACCTCCAAACCGCACTCAAAAACCACACAAAAGCACTCACACTCACACCCAATGAACCAAACCCTTATATCAACGCGGCATTCGTCCTCATTGATCTGGGAGATTTGGACAATGCACAACACCTCCTCGATCACGTAGAACAACTCGAACCGAATCTACCTATGGCATTACACGCACAAGCCCTCTTACTTCAAAAGCGAGATCAACCGAGCTCGGCCTACAAAACCCTGCTCAAAGCCTTAGACCTGGACCCTCAAAACACAGTGCATCAAAATACCCTATTAGAATGGGGCGGCCAATATTATCAGCTAGGCGAAACAGAAATGGCCTACACCATCTTCAACGCCATTCTCAAACACAACCCCAACTTCCAAGAGGCTCACTACAACTTGGGTGCCCTATACCTTCAATCGGGCGATTACAAGCGCGCCCTACCCGCTTTGCAAAAAGCCGTGGCGCTCAAACCCCAAGACCCCGATGCCCAATATGCACTCGCAGGCGTCTACGAAACACTCGGCCAAACAGACCAAGCGGCAGAACACTATGCCTACGTGCTCGCATTACAACCCGATCACCAAAGCGCAAAAACACGCTTAGAGTTCCTACTATCACAACAGTGATCAACAAATAATCCATCATCCGTTGCAGAGGTTCATATGCCCAATCAACCCCACGTTCTCCTCATCTCCACAGACCACTGGCCCGCCTCTCTCTTTGCAAGCCTCGGTCACCCAGCAATTCAAACACCCACCCTTGATCAACTCGCCAAAAACGGTATTCGCTTCACCAATGCCTACAGCGAATGCCCCGTGTGCATTCCCGCACGGCGCACCCTTATGACCGGCACCACACCGCGCACCCACGGCGACCGCACCTTTAAGGAAACCTTGCCGATGCCCAACGTGCCAACGCTCGCCCAAACCTTTCGCGACAACGGCTACCAAGCCTACGCCGTAGGCAAACTACACGTCTACCCCCAGCGAGATCGCATTGGTTTTGACGACGTGATTCTCGCAGAAGAAGGCCGCACCCAATTTGATGCCGTAGACGATTACGAACTCTTCTTGGGCGAGCAAGGGTATCCGGGCCAAATGTTTGGTCACGGAATGAGCAACAACGACTACCTCAACCGCCCTTGGCACTTGCCCGAGCATTGCCACGTGACCAACTGGGCCACTCAAAATATGGCACGAACGATTCAGCGGCGAGACCCTACCAAACCCGGTTTCTGGTTCCTCTCCTATTGCCACCCCCACCCCCCATTGGCACCCCTTCAGTGTTATTTGGATATGTACCGCGACATCGATCCACCTCTCCCTTACTGCGGCGACTGGGCAAAATCAACCGACGAACTGCCCTTTGCACTCAAACAACGCGCACTGGAATGGGACGGCTTCACCGAATACCAAATCAAATCTGCCCTTCGAGCCTTCTACGCAATGTGTACCCACATTGACCACCAACTTAGAATCGTCATTGGCACCCTGCGTGAAGAACGCCTGCTCGACGATACCATCATCCTCTTTACCTCGGATCACGGCGATATGCTTGGCAACCACGGACAATGGGCCAAACGTATTTTTTACGAAGACTCCGCCAACGTACCGATGATTCTCGTGGGTGCAGCAAATGACGACCGCGTGGGGCACCACCGCACCGACAACCGCCTTGTGGGCTGGGCCGATGTCATGCCCACACTGCTCGACTTAGCGGGCATTGACATTCCCGATTCTGTCGAAGGGATGTCAATGGTGGGCGACCAACAACGCGACACTTTCTACGGCGAATGCAGCGAAGGCACAAATGCCACACGCATGATTCACGACAACCGCTTTAAACTCATCTACTACCCCGTTGGCAATCACACGCAGCTCTTTGACCTGCAAACCGATCCGCGTGAGCTCAATAATCTGTCTGCCTCAACCGATCACGCAAACATCAAACAACAACTCACGGACCAACTCATTTCTGAACTCTACGGTGGAGACGAAAACTGGGTGCAAGACGGTCAACTGGTGGGGCTGCCCGACCAAGACTACGAACCCACGCCCAATCGCGGTTTATCTGGTCAGCGCGGAAGCCACTGGCCCGTACCGCCACAAACTGGGCAAGCCGGTCCCCCGATACAGCACACTTAGGCCAATCACAAAGGAAAAAAATGTCACGCTTTTCAAAAAAGGACGCACTCCAATTTGGTTGGCAAACCGTGCGAAACAAAATGGGGTATTTCATCGGTCTGTCCCTGGTATTCGTCCTTACCTCAGTCGTTTTAGTCCCCCTACAAACTTACTTCTCGGAATCACCTCTGGCAGCTCTGATCATTGCGATCTTATCGATTGCGTTGACGCTCATTGTAGACCTCGGTTTTATGAAAATCACCCTCAAAACCTACGATGGAGACCCCACAGACTTCCCCGATTTGTTTCGCTATTACGACCTATCGCCCCGATACTTCTTAGGCACAATTCTTTTTACACTGTTAATTATAGTGGCGATGATTCCAGGCATTGTTGTTGTCAGCTTTGTCGTTTCAGGAATCGGCAGTGGCGGCATTGGCACCGTTGCAGGGATTCTCCTCGGTATCTTATTTTTAATACCTGTTGCATTTGTGTCTGTCAGATTCTATTTCTTCGGTTACTTCATTGTCGATCAAGATGCTGGTGCTCTTGAAGCTTTCAAACTCAGCAACCAACTCACCCAAGGTGCCACCTGGCAACTGATTCTTCTCTTCTTAATCACCATAGCCGTCGTCGTCGCGGGTTTACTCGCATTTTTAGTCGGGCTCTTGGTCGCCTACCCAGTTGTATTACTCACGACAACCTATGTTTACCGAAAGCTGCTTGAAACCCAAGCACAAGAAACGTAATCCAATTTAAAAACCAACCTTATCAACCAATACAAAAATAAATAATCACCTATATTTATAGGTGATTATTTATTTAAATGCATAAAATGACTACGAAAAACATTTTTAGTCTAAATATTCTATTCTTTTTTCATTGCAATAAAATAAGGCGCAAAATCCAGCTTTTCCCAAAAGTTCTGCCCGTCAGGGTTTGTCGTAACCCCGCCACGTGCAACTCAAACAAACTCCGGCAATGCCAATTTCCAATTTTCATAAATAATATTGTGAATCGCTTCATCAGGAAATGTGGGAAATTGAGTCCCTTTCACCACATCATTCACCTTCCACTGCCCCGCAATCACCTGCTCTGGCGTGGCCGATGGAAAATCAGACCCAAAAATCAACTTGTGTTCCACGCCATATTCCAGTGCCGACATAAACGCATTGTAATGTCGCCGTGGCCGATAGTGCAATGCCGACACATTGCTATACAAATTGGGATGTTTGCGAATGAGCACCACACACTCATCTTCCCACGGGTGACCCATATGTGAAATGATAATGCGCAAATCGGGACACGCAATGGCAATGTCTTCCAGCAGAATAGGATTGGCGTATTTCAACGGCCCAGGCCGCACAAACGATGTACCTTGATGAATATTCACCGGCAAATTGAGTGCCTCAGCCTTCTTAAAAAACGGCACGTGTTTGGGATCTTCCGGATTCCAATTTTGATAAATCGGCGCAACCTTCAAACCCTGCAATCCCAATTCCTCAACACAATACACCAACTGATCCACACAATCCTCATCATTCGGATCTATCGAACACCACCCTATAAAACGATCCCTGTGTGCCTTCACAAAATTCGACACCAACTCCTGCGGCACATTCAAACCACAAAACGGCGCTCGCAAACCAAAAACAATCACCTTGTCACAACTTTCGGTTGCTGCCAACAATTGCTCTGGCCGTGAATCAAAAGCATTCTTCTTCTCATCTTCACTCCCCGCAAAATACACATCAGGCGTCAACCGCATCTTGGCCTTCTTCGCCTCAAGCGCAAAATCGACAAACTCATCCGACAAATGATCGGGGTACCACATCAAATTGGTATGTGTATCAAATAACATCGATAACCTCATTTGAATATTTCAATGATTAAAAAATTACCCTAACAGATTAATCCCGGGGGCCAGACCCAGTTAACCGGCAATCCAATTCCCACAACGCCGTCTTATTACCATCAAACTTCATCAACGCCAGAGCGTCTTCATACGTGAGCCACCGACACTCAGTATGCTCTCGCGACAATACAATTTCACAGTCATCTAGCCTTGCCTCCTCGTCTATTTGCCCATTTACAGATTCGACACCCGCTTAAACTCCAAAAACTTCTCCCTCACCAATCCGTTCTTAAAAAGATCCTTACTCAACAAATATCCATCCTGAATCGTCTCTGTCTTCCCAAAACAATAAAACGCCGCCCCCGCATTCAAACACACCATATCCAATATCGACCCCGGCGTTTGATCTTCCATCAACGACAAAAAGATGCCTTGATTCTCTGTGTAGTCACCTCCGGGAATCGTATCATAGTCCAAAGCAGAAATTCCAAAACCTGATGGCGACAGTGTGTATTCCCTAAAATCACCTTGATCATACTCAATCACCTGTGTCTCACCAGAAATAGACATCTCATCAATCCCTGGCGCACCAACCACAACCAAAAACCGCTTCCGTCCCAATTCCCGAAGCACCTGTGCCAAACGCCTTCCCATATCCACATCAATCGTGCCCACCATCTGATACTGCGGATTTACCGGATTACAAAGCGGCGCGCTCAAATTAAAAATCGTTCGACGATTGGCCATCTGCCGCGCAGCAACCACTTTCCCCATCACCGGATGAAACTTCCGAGCAAATAAAAAGCTCAACCCAGTCTCGTCAAAAACCTCCCGCATCCGTCCATCTCTAAGATCAAAGTTGCACCCCAACTTCTCCAGTAAATCAAAACTCCCATTCGGTTTCTTCGACCCCCTATTCCCATGCTTCACAACCGGCACACCGCCAGCCGCCAAAACAAAAGCCGCCGTCGTCGACACATTAAACCGATCCAACCCACTGCCCCCCGTACCACACAAATCAAGCACCTCCGAAGGAAGAGAAACCTCCAACGCTTTCCCCAACAACGCCCGACAAAACCCCAAAATCTCATCGGCCTCTTCACCTTTTTGCGAAAGCACAACAAGCAATTCCGCAATATTTTCATCCGATATCTCCTGCTCCAAAATAATATTCAAACACTGTTCCGCCTCATCAACCCCTAGCGATTGTCCGTCTTTAACGCTCTCGATATATGTAGAAATCATCTTAGGTATTTACCCCACATAACCAATTCCAGGTGCGCTCTCTCCTTACCCGATCCCGATAAGATTCCACTTCTGTCACATAAGGCAATCGGGCACGGTTCTTATACTCTGGAATTTCTTTTGAATCAATTTGCCAGTCTCGTATAGGTGATGACGCTCGATAATAAGAAAATTTGATCATGCTTCGCTTCTGGTCATTGGTCTTGGGACCCGCTTTGTGCCAGATACCATACCGAGTCAATGCAACAGTGCCTGCTGGAACCGTCAGAGAAACCTGACCCAGCACATCCCCATAGTGCGCAATGGCCTCTCTATCTACAGCTCGGCAATGCGACCCTGGCAAGATCATCGTTGGACCATCTTCGATCTCCACCGCTTTAGGATAGTAATAACATTGAAGCGTTGTCACATCATATCCACTTCCCGAAAGCCCATCAGAATGCCAGGTTTGTCCATAATGAGGCGCTTCATAAACGTGATGATGTCCCCCGTCAGGCACCCGAAAGTTTTCACCCAGCAAGGACCGTGCAACCCCGGCCAATTTGGGATGCAGAAGTAATTCCTTTTTAAATACGTCGGAAGAGATAAACGCATTCGCATTCCCTTTGGGCAGCGCATCACACTGACTGTTGAAATCCTCCCCAATAATACCTTCTAATAAAACATAACCCTGGGCAATAAAATCCATGACATCGCTATCCGTCATTGTCGGCTTCACATCGGTCATACAGCGCTCCTTTAAATCCATTTTTCCAAGACAAATTCAAAACCCAAATAATCGTTATCCACCTCTTCATACCTATAGAGCTTCGAAATAGGAAACTGCACAACGCGCCACCCGTCCGCCATCGCCTCTAACACCGAAGCGTAGGGCAATTCTTGCGAAGGCAACGTCGGTTCCTGAGGTTTTGTTGGATCGCAGTAAGACCAACTGGCAATGGGTGAACGCATATTGGTTGACTTTGAATACAGATACAACACGTGTTGTCGAGGTTCTTGCAAACAGTTCATTAACGCATCCAGATCTTCAGACGTAACAGGCTCCTTCTGAAGCTTTTTTTTCTGGGCATCTATCCATCGTTCGACAGCTTCTTTCATCTCACCTCCCAATAAAATCAAACCTGCATACAGACACAGATTTCATCTGCTTATAACCGCACCCAATATGTTGGCGTGTGATTTCAGCCTTGAATGTCGTTATGTTTTACCTTTCGGATCACGGGAATCGCCCATATATGTTACGAATAAGGTGAGAAATCAAGCAAAATCAAGCACCCCATCAAAAAGCTTTTTCAAGCCCTCGATCACACAACCGTCCCTGCGCAAACACCTTATCAAAATTATAAACCGCTTCAAATACAAGCCACGGATACGTCCGGGTAATATTCATCATCCGCTCCAACATCATCTCTGCTGTAATAGAACCTTCCTCAAACGAAGCCACCGTATTCTGAACATAATAATTATAAATTTCTGCAATACGCACCGCATCTTGTTCCGCACAATCTCTGATCATAAGATATCCATCCTTGCAAATGACACTCTGAAAACAAAGCCACATAATAATATTTAAACACAATCTATCCAAAACCTGTCTAATGCCCTTGGAACCAACCCCTTACCCTGAACATCCCACAAAGGAATGAAGCAATGTCCCAGAAAGAACACAGCAGGGCCAACCAAAGAGCGTGGGCACATAAAGCCTATGAAGCAACACATTTATTGGACGGCACACCAAAAGAAGCCGCCGAGAAGATGTTAAAAGATCCAGAGTATACGCTTCGAGCTTATAGGAAATTCTTAGGAGATGTCAAAGGCAAGAAGATCGCCAATCTCTTAGGGTCTTCGGGCAAAAAGGCAGTCGCACTATCTCTGCTGGGGGCGCAAGTGACCGTTGTGGATATCACGGAAGAAAATCAGCGCTATGCGCTCGAACCTCCGGTATGATCTCAATGCCGAACGCCTGA
>JBLHJX010000264.1:0-7637 GCA_047619225.1 Candidatus Latescibacterota bacterium | reverse complement strand
ATCGGCCCACACACACGCACTTGCAAACAAAACGAGTAAGCACCCCACAATGCGTGTTTTCTTTTGCACCAAGTTGTATATTTCTAAATACATTGCTAAGTTCACAGGTTAGAGAATGGACAAACCCTCTGAATTTGCTTGAAACCGTTCAGGATGTCAAGCGACATACCATTTATTGCAACATGCTCCCAGATCTGAAATACCTTGACTTCCTGCACCCTATCGGCTATTTTTCGCTCTCTAATACCTGACACACTCCCAACTTTATATATGGGAGCATACGCTCCCAAGCAAATCCACAACATCTGCTTGGAACCCTGTCCAGGTGCATCTCTTTTTTAAATTATCAAGTGATCCATATGCTTTCCGTTCTCAAAACAGCCTCCGTATGCACCGATTGTGGCCTGTGTCCAGAGGGTCACTGTGGTGACGACCTCGACCCCATCATTCAAGAAGTTGTGCGTCGGGTACGTGGGCAAAATGGCAACGAAACCCCCATGCCTGTTGGTGTTTCGGCCCGCCATGCACATGTAAGCCAAGAGGCACTCGAAATTCTTTTTGGCAGGGGTCACGAACTCACCCCCTATCGAGAACTATATCAACCTGGCGCTTTTGCCGCCGAAGAACTCATCTCTGTTGTGGGTCCACGATTGCGTGCCATTGAACGTGTGCGCATTTTAGGCCCTTGTCGCGATTATAACCAAGTCGAACTGGCCCGTACTGATGCCATTTATCTCGGCGTAGACCCACCGATGCGCGACTCCGGTGACCTTAAGGGTGCCTCTCAGGTCACCTTCATCGGTCCCAACGGCTCGGTCACAGAAAATGCGGCCATTCGCGCGGCTCGGCACATCCATCTGCGCCCTTCTGATGTTGCCGACCTCGGTCTTATAGGTCAAGAAACGATTCGCGTTCGAGTCGGTGGCGAAAAAGGGCTCATTTATGAAAATGTTCGACTCAAAATCGACGCCAGTTATTTGCCCGAAATTCACCTCGACACAGATGACGCCAACGCAGCCGATCTCACATGTGGCAACACCGCGTATATTCTAAAATAAATCCGAGTCCTGAGTCACGCATTAAGACCGATCCAAACAAATGAATACTCACGACGCTCGAGCAATAACCATTACCTGGGTTTTTTTATGTCTACAGCCATCGGAATGATTGAAACACTCGGCTTCATCGGCTCCACGGAAGCAGCCGATGCCATGACCAAAACTGCTAACGTTACTATAGAAAAATATGAAACCATTGGTAACGGGTACACGACCACCATCGTGCGCGGTGATATGGGTGCCGTCAGCGCCGCCATTGAAGCAGGGCAAGCCGCTGCCCAGCGTGTGGGCGAAAAAGTAATTTCCGTTCACATCATTCCCAATTTAGACCCAGAAGTAGCCAAAATTATTTTTAAGAAGTAAGTGCTATAAACACAGCAGAATCTAAAAACATACTAATTTTTAAGATTCAGCATTCGTGATCCACAAGTGGATCGTGATTTAAACCAGGAGGAAGTACAGATGGGTGAAGCCCTCGGAATGATTGAAACAAAAGGACTCGTGGCCATGATTGAAGCCGCTGATGCAATGGTCAAAGCCGCCAATGTCCAATTTGTAAGCTGGGAAAAAATTGGCGCAGGGTATGTAACCGCTATGGTTCGTGGCGATGTGGCCGCCGTCAAAGCCGCAACCGAAGCCGGTGCAGCAGCAGCTGGCAAAGTTGGCGAACTCGTTTCCGTACACGTCATCCCACGCCCTCACAACAGCCTTGAAGATGTGTTGCCCATCGGCAAAGCATCCTAACCCAATCTAAAAAAATCATATGACATTGGGAAAAGTAGTGGGCACCGTCGTGGCCACTCAAAAAGATCAAGGTCTGGCAGGGTATAAACTCCAGATCGTGCAAACCTTGGACCTGCCATCAATGCAACCCAAAAACAGCTTTGTGGTGGCCATTGATGCTGTTGGTGCGGGTGATGGTGAGGTTGTACTTTGCTGCAGCGGTAGCTCAGCCCGCATGACCAGCACCACCGAAAACCGTCCGGTAGATGCGGTCATCGTCGCCATCATCGACACGGCCGAAATCGAAGGCAAAACTGTTTACCAAAAAAGCGACGACTAAGACCTTACCAGAATAACATGGAACGCCTTTATGAATCTCGACGAAGCTCAAATTCAATCTGTTGTAGAACAGGTTGTGCGCAGCATTGTAGCCGGCCAAACACAAGCAGCACCGGCAATTGTTGCACCCCCAGCGCGCTATGAAGGCAAAGGCGATCACGGCCTCTTTGATACCCTCGAAGAGGCCGTCCAAGCAGCCTATGAAGCACAACGTGCTTTAGAAGCCCAATCGTTAGATCAACGCCGTGCCATCATTGAGGCCATCCGTACCGAAGCAATGGCCCATGCCAAAGGGATTGCACAAAAAACACTCGAAGAAACGGGTATGGGGCGCGTGGCCCACAAAATTCTCAAATTTGAACTCGTCGTGAAGCATACCCCAGGCGTTGAAGATCTGCAACCTGTAGCTTGGACAGGTGACCATGGTCTCACAATCGTCGAAATGGCACCCTTTGGTGTGATCGGAGCCGTCACACCTTCTACACATCCCGTGCCCACAATGGTCAACAATGCCATCAGTTTCATCGCGGGTGGCAACAGCGCGGTTTTTGCCCCACACCCAAGTGCAAAAAACATATCCGCCATGGGTTTACAAATGCTCAACCGCGCCATTACAGGTGCCGGTGGCCCCCCAAACCTGCTCACTGCCGTGCGTGAACCCAGCATCGAAACCGCACAAGCACTCTTTGTGCACCCCAAAATCTCGCTTATCCTTGTCACGGGTGGTGGCGGTGTCGTAAAAGCCGCTATGCAAGCCCCCAAGCGCGTTATTGCCGCAGGCCCTGGCAACCCGCCCGTTGTCGTAGACGAAACAGCCGACATTCAAAATGCCGCAAAAAGCATCATCACAGGTGGGGCTTTTGACAACAACATCCTTTGTATCGGGGAAAAAGAAGTTTTTGTCGTACAGTCCGTTGCCGACGAACTTAAACGCAATTTGCTTGCAAACAACTGTGTTGAACTCGACCGTGCTCAAATTGATGCCCTTGCCAAAGTAGCCTTCCCCCGCGACGCCAAGGGCGATTGGTCTATCAACCGCGAACTGGTTGGCCGCAACCCCCATGTCTTGGCAGCCCAAATTGGCCTCAACATTGCCCCCGATACCGAATTGCTCATCGGTGAAGTAGAAGCCAGTCACGACTTTGTACAACACGAACAAATGATGCCCTTTATGCCCATTGTGCGCACACCCGATGTACACACGGCCATCGAATGGGCCGTACAAGCCGAACAAGGCTATCATCATACAGCCATTATGCACTCCAAAAATGTCGAATACATGACCAAAATGGCACGCTTGTGTCGCTGCACCATCTTTGTCAAAAATGGCCCCTCATCAGCAGGCTTAGGCGCCGGCGGCGAAGGGTATACCTCCTTCTCCATTGCCACACCCACAGGCGAAGGTTGCACATCGGCACGCACGTTCACCCGCCAACGCCGATGTGCCCTCATTGATTTTTTTCGGATAGTGTAACATGTTCCTCGGGCGCGTGATTGGCAAGGTTTGGGCAACCCGAAAAGACCCATCGCTCACGGGTATCCGTTTGCTTGTCGTAGAACCCTTGGACCATCATTGCAACAATGCAGGCGATCCTTTTATAGCAGTTGATGTGGTCAATGCCAGTGATGGCGAAACCGTTTATTGGGTCGGCTCACGTGAGGCACCCAATGCCTTGCCAGACAAAAGGGGTCCCATCGATGCTGCTGTCGTTGGTATCGCAGACAGAATCGACCTATAACAATTTGCTTTCAACTGCCTTTAGCTGAAAGCTGACCTCTGAACCAGCGGGTGCCCCGCTGCTCACGAGTGTAACGAGTAAAGCTGACTCTCCCATGTTCTTAGCCCGCGTGCTTGGCAGCATTGTCTCCACCATCAAACACCCCGATTACAACAGCACGAAACTCATGGTGGTGCAACCCATCACACCCGACCGTGAGGACGATGGCCCATCAGCAATTGCCGTTGATTCTGTAGGTGTTGGCAAAGGTGAAACCGTTCTAGTTTTACGCCAAGGTGCTGCAGCCGCATTGGTCCTCAACGTCAAACTACCCGCCGTGCGCTCTGTTATTGTCGGTGTCGTAGATCACATCGACATCACCTGTCCAGATCCACAAGCTATGAACCAAGAATCTGCCACAACGACACCTGCCATCTAAACTTTTTGTTAAACAACATATCTGTTGATGATTCTTTTTTGATCTCATTTTTTGTCGTTGCTTTTAACGTTTGATGCTCGACTTTTCCAAAAGGTGACTTCCCTCATGAACCTCCACCAAGCCAAAATTGACATCGTTGAAGCAGGTCGCCGTGTTTTCAGCCAAGGGTACGTGGCCTCAAACGACGGCAATATTTCGTGCCGAATTGATGACGACCGCATCCTGACCACACCCACAGGCGTGTCCAAAGGGTTTCTCAAGGTTGAAGACCTATGTATCGTTGACATGGACGGCAAACTTATCAGTGGTCAAAACCGCCCGTCATCCGAAATTGGCATGCACATCTTCCTGTATCAACAACGCCCCGATATGCGTGCGGTGGTTCATGCACACCCTCCGACAGCAACGGGGTTCGCTGTAGCAGGCATCCCACTTTCAGCATGTGTCTTGCCAGAAGTCATCATCACCTTAGGGTCCATTCCCCTAGTAGGTTACGGCACACCGGGTGGGCCTGAAATTTCTGAACCCATCAAACAATATGTAAAAGATTACGACGCCTATTTGCTCGAAAACCACGGCGCCACCACCATTGGCACCGACGTCATGAATGCCTACTACAAAATGGAAACCATGGAGCACTTCGCAAAAATCCTCTTTGTCGCAAAACAGCTCGGTGGATTTAACGAACTCAATGGTGAACAAGTGGCCAAACTCATCGCCATTCGCGATCGCATGGGCATTCGCGGCCCTGAACCAGCCTGCGACATTCCCGATGCACCACGCACCACACTTGCAACAAATGGCGGCATACCAACACTGCGCACCAAAAGCGCAGGCGGGTCCGACGCTTCTGCCTCAGGCCAATCAACAGACGATTTGGTTGCAGAAATTACCCGCCGGGTCTTAGCAGAATTGAAAAAATAAAAACGTTTTTGGTTATCAATATATTGTAAAAAAGGGAGGCCGGGAACTGACCCGGTCTCCCTTTTTCATTGACAGAAACCAGCGATTGTGGCCATGTTTCATCATCCTAAGTTTGTCTCATTAATAGCCTGATGATAGGGTTTTCCATGAAAATTCTCGTAGCAAATGTCGGTTCCACATCCTTCAAATACCGCTTGTTTGACATGGCAGATGAATCCGTACTCGCCGAAGGCCGCCTTGAACGCATTGGCAGCCCCCTATCGCCCATTGCCCACCACATAGGGAGTCACAAGGTTGTAACCAAGCAAACATTGCCCAACTACCCATCTGCCATTCGCGATGTTATCACACGTCTCACAGACCCCAATACAGGCGTATTAACCGATCTTTCGGAGCTCAGCGCCGTGGGTTTCAAAACCGTTCACATGCGCGGCGAATCGGGCACCTACCGTCTCACAGAAGACATACTACAACGCATGGCAGACTACAACGACTTGGCACCTGCACACAACCCCCCATACATTCAAGCCATTCGTATCTTCGCAGAACTTTATCCCAACCTCCCGCTTGTCGGATTATTTGAACCCGCCTTTCACACCACCATTCCCGACTATGCATATATCTATGGGGTGCCTTATGAATGGTATGAAAAATATGGCGTTCGCAAATACGGCTTTCACGGCGCATCCCACCGTTATGTTGCCCAACAAGTACCTCAACTGCTCAATCGCGACCCAAATAATCTGCGTATCATTTCTTGTCACTTAGGTGGCAGTGCATCTATGTGTGCCATCAAAAATGGCCAATCTATCGACACCACCATGGGCTTCTCCCCCCAAGATGGCTTGCTCAATAGCACCCGCAATGGATCCCTCGATCCCTTTATTATTCCCTTTATGATGGATCGCGAAAATCTCAGCACACAAAACATTCGCGATATCCTCTCTAACGAAAGCGGGCTTTTGGGTATCTCTGGTGTCAGTGGCGACGTACGCGATCTTGAAGCAGCCATCCAAAAAGGCAATGACCGCGCCCGTCTCGCCCTCGATGCTTTTTGTTATGGTGCCAAAAAAGAAATCGGCGCATTCACCGCCGCCATGGGGGGCTTAGATGCAATCGCATTTGCAGGCGGCATTGGCGAACGAGGTGCTGGTGTGCGCAAACGCATTTGTGAAGGCCTGGAATTTATGGGCATACATCTCGACATGTCATTAAACGAAAACGCCCCCGAAGAAGGCATCATCTCCACCCCCAACAGCACGGTCAAAATACTCATCGTCAAAACCGACGAAGAACGCATCGTCGCACAAGCCACCGTTGAATACCTTAAACAGCACAAATGACAAAAGCCTTCGCGGCTTCGCGTGAGATCAAACAGGCATCATTTCACCTCCAAGGTCTGTCGTCCACCGTCCACCACCGTCTCACTGGTCTTATATGCCCCAACTCATCACCATACTCACCATCTGCCTTCTGAGCCAAACCTCAGCATGGGGTTATGATCGCGATCTTTGGGCCAGTTTTCCCAGCATGAACTATGTTACAGGCTTGGCCCAAAGCAACGAAGCCATCTATGTAGCCACCACAGGAGGCATTCGCCGTTATGACCGATTTGCCCAAAAGTGGTTGTCTCCGCTTACCAAACGCGATGGGTTGCCCGACAACCGTGTGCAAAGCATCATATTTGATCCCAATGCAAGAGAGTTATGGTTTGACACCCCCTCTGGACCTGGGCGTTGGTTAGAAGGGCTACAAACAATTTTTTTAGGCGGTGGCCCTCCCCAACAAAGCCTCCAACCCCGCACGCGTATGCCCCCAATTGTGCCCCCATTTGGTTATTACGTAGAAAACAACCGCATCATTGGCCCTCGCCAAGACTTTGCCATTACCCAAACCTTGATCGACAATTGGAATAATCTTTGGATAGCCACCTGGGGTTTGGGTGTGGGCATGGCAAATCTCAACGATCAGCAACTTCATTTTGACCAGTTTGGCCCCATCGAAGAAAATGTCACAGCCTTGGCCATAGATGGCAACACCATCTGGGTGGGGGGCGAAGACACCTACCGTGCCCCTGCACGCGGCATCTCGCGTTATGATCGCAACACCCAGGCATGGGAATATTTCGAATCCGCACACATCATCGGGCTTGAAAACCCTCAAATTAGAACCATCCTAACCGACAGTACCACGGTTTGGTTTGGCACCCACAAAGGCCTGATGCGGTATAATAAACAGCTAAACCGCTGGTTAACATACCGCGACACAAAACAGTGGGGGCGCGTCAATGCCTTGGCCAAAGATCGGCACATCCTCTGGATTGGTTCAGAACGCGGGTTGGCACTGTTAGATACACGTGCCGACTCACTCGATCGTGTTTCTGGCAGCGAACAAGCCATTATTAACGCCATGGCAACAGGGCCCAGCCATATTTGG
>JBLHJX010000263.1:0-7698 GCA_047619225.1 Candidatus Latescibacterota bacterium | reverse complement strand
TCTGGACGGAGAGATGCGAGGAAAGCTGTGGCGGCGTCGGCCATGCGGTTGGCGGTGTCGACTTGGGTGTAAAGTTCTTCGAGGGACATGGGTTTTTCCTTTCGGTGTGTTATGCGGCTTGAAAATCACGTGTATGTAGTTCTTGAGCGCGTTGGTGTTCGTTTTCGGTAAAGGATGAACTTGTTGATGCTGCGATAGCGTCTTTTAATTCACTGGGGTTTTTGGCACCGCTAAGGACGAGTGAAACGTGTGGATTGTCAAGCACCCAGCGGAGGGCGGCTTGGGGCATGGTTTGTATGTCGTTTCGGATGAGGAATGAGAGGGAGTCGACGTAATCTACGCGTTCGGCGATTTCTTCGACAGGGTAGCGTTTGTTGAGGTTGTTTGATTCAAATTGGGTGTCGTGTGTGATGGTGCCTGAGAGGAAGCCGTTGGCGAGGGATTCGCGGGCAAAGATGCCTATGCCTTGTTCGCCGAGGTCGCGAATGAGGGATGTGGATTCACGGTTCATGAGGCTGTAGACGACTTGGATGGTGTCGATTTTTCGTTCGGTTGCCCAATCGCGTGCCATTTGTTGGGTGTCTTCAAATTTGGAGATGGAGTGACCGATGAGGCGAATTTTGCCTTGTTGTTTGAGGTTGGCAAGGGCATCCCAGACATCGTCCTGTATTTCTTCGGATGAAAAGGGGGAGTGGAAGAAGAGGATGTCGATGTGATCGGTGTTGAGGCGTTTGAGGCTTGATTCAACAGATTCATAGGCGCGTTGGGCATGGAAGTTGGGAGATGCACGTTGGGTGCTGTAGCGACCAAATTTGGTGGAGATGAGCACTTTTTCTCGGTCTGAACCCAAACCTTTGCCCAAAATTTCTTCGGAGATGCCGTCGCGTTCGGCATTGCCGTAAAGGGGAGCAGTGTCAAAGAGGGTGATGCCTGAATCGATGGCTGACTTGATGGTGTTGATGGCGTCGGTTTCTGCGACGCTGCCATATGCGCCTGATGCAAACGCCCAGGTGCCAAGGGCTACTTCACTGACTTGGATATCGGTGCTTCCGATGGTGCGATCGTGCATGTAGAGCATCTCCTGGAGATTGTGTTTTATAATGTTTGAGTGGGTGTTATTTTCCGATTAATTCCAACCCGAGTGTTTTTCCTTTTTGGATGGCGGGTATTCCTTCGGCCATCCAAACGGGTGCGGGTGCATCTTTGAGGTAGTGATCGAAGAATTGTTGCATGCGAACAGCCCAATCTTTGCGATTTTGATATTTGCGCAGGCCGTGTTCTTCACCGTTGTAGTTGACGAGCCAAGCGGGTTTGCCGAGGCGTCTCATGGCAACAAACATTTCAATACCCTGATACCAAGGCACAGCACCGTCATTGTCATTGTGCATCATGAGCAATGGGGTTTGGATCTTATCTGCCCAGAAGATGGGTGAGTTTTCGATATAACGATTGGGATATTCCCAGAGTGACCCCCCAATGCGGCTCTGGCTCTTTTCATATTGCATCATGCGACTGAGCCCAGACCCCCAACGAATGCCACCATAGGCGCTGGTCATGTTGGATACTGGTGCACCTGCTTCCGCAGCGGCAAAAAGGTTGGAGCGGGTGATGATGTATGCGGTTTGATAACCGCTCCAACTGTGTCCAATAATACCCACGCGTTTTTTGTCGACGAACCCTTTGTCAATGAGTTGAGTAACACCTGGTACAATGGCGTTAACAGCACTTTCTCCAGGGTACCCTATTTTGTATGGAATGTCGGGGATAAAGATGAGATATCCTCGGCTGACAAAAAGGCTCATATTGATGACCGAACGGCCGGGTGAAGGTGCCCAATAATTGTGGAGCAATTGCGAATATCTTTCGTAATAGAACACAATCATGGGATACTTTTTTGACGGGTCAAAACCTTCGGGTTTGCACAAGATGCCTTGCAGATGGTGACCATCCAAAGACGTCCAGTCAACCAGTTCGGATGTGCCCCAAAGGTAATCCTTTTGCTGGGGGTTGATATCAGAAACTTTACGGGCGTTTTGGAAGTGGTTGTCGGAGACCCAGAGATCGGGATATTCGTGAAAACTGGATTGGGTATAATAGAAAACATCGGCATCTTTGGCTTTGCGAAGGCGATTGAGGTCTTTGTCTACTTGAATGAGTTTTTGAGGTTCTTCGTTGCCTTCCAATTTGTCGCGGTAATACCCGTCGGCTTTGGTAACTAAGTTAAAGGATGACAAGAGCCACTTAGACTTTGGGTCGCGTGCTCGCTCATCGGGGTCAAGACGTACATATCGAAATCTGTTTTCTGTTTTACGCCCTACACCTTCGGTGATGTTGATGGGTGCTTTTTTACCTGTGGGATCGGTGCGCCAGATGTCGTAGCGATCATAAACGAGAAAATCTTTGTCCCCTGTTGTCCAACCTGCCGTGCCGTGATTGGGGGGTGGAGAGGGATGGTCGTCTTCTTCGTTGTGTACAGGGAATGGGATTTGTGCACAGACGTTGATGCGGTTGCCTGTTTTGACATTTTGCACAAACCAAGTTTTTTGTGCTGGGTCATACCAATAAAGGTACTGAGACTCGGGTGAAAAATTGGGGCGAGTGTGTTCCTTGGTGAGGATTTTTGTTTTTTTGCCCGTTTGGGTGTCAATGAGATAACTGTCGTAATAGCTTGTGTCCCAAGAAATAAGTTGGCGATAAGGTATCATGCTGGTGCCAATAACATAGTTGGCATTGCCTTCACTGCCTAAGCGGATATCGGGAATGTCTTTTGTGGCGAGTTGAACTATCTTGCCGTTGTTAAGGTGTGCGACTGCACGGTAGGATCGTTCTTGTTCTTCTTTGAGGTCTTTAAGTTGCATGGGTTGGATGAAGGGATCTTTCCAGTTCCAGATGTCTACTGTAACTTTTTCATCATCAGGGGTTTCATCTTCTTCATCGACTTTTGGCTTAGGGGCTGTATTAAAGAAAAGTTTTTTACCGTCTTTGGAGAAGGCAAGGTCGCCATGTTCGCTGACCCACCAGTGAGATGGGATGCCCGGTGTGCCGAGTTTGGCAAGTTGTTTGGGGGCCTGTGTTTTGGTCTTCCAATAGTATAGGGTGTATTCTTGTTGGTCGGCGTTAAAACTGTCGCGGTTGGTGATAAAGGTTAGTTGATCGCCTTTTTCATGGAGGGTGATTTTTTTATAGTCAGCGGGGCCTGTGAGAATGGCAACCGAGTCGCGTGTGGCGGTGTTGATGGCATAGATGCCGTCTGCGGTGCTGTCTTTGCTGGCAGCGGCATAAATGAGATGTTTGCCATCTTCTGATAGGTGATAGGAGACCACATGGGCATAGCGTGTTTCAAGGCCTGATTTGAGGTCGCGTAAAACAAGCTCCGTGCCTTCCGCTTTTTTGCGGTCTTTCTTTTTATCCTTTTTCTTGTCTTCTTTTTTTGCTTCAGCGGATTCTTCTTCTTCGTTTGCCTTGGATGTTCCTTCTTCTTTTGTAACTGTTGTACTGTCTGACTTAGCCTCTGTGCTGTCTTTTTTGGCTTCAAGTTTTTTTTCCATTAAGTAGGCAACAATGTCGCCACCTTCTTTTGGCATTTTGAACGACTTGACGCGCCCAATTTTGAAAGTGTCACCTGTGGCAAGCGTGAGTACGGCGAGGGTGTCTTTGGGACTTTCTTCAGGTTTTTTCTTGTCTTTCTTGGCTTGCTTGACGGAGTCTTTGAGTGCTTTAATGAGGGTAGCGAGATACTGGTTGTTGTTGTCAAAACGTGGTGATTCGCCACGTGGAATGATGTAGACACGATCATCCGAGAGGTTTTTAATGCGTAACTCAGAATCTTTCTCTTCGGGACCCACAGACAGGAAGATCCATTTGCCGTCGTTGGATATGTTGTGCCCAAGCGTGCGATTCCAGATGTCGTAGGCATCGTGGCTGAGTGGCTTTTTTTCTTGTGCCACAACTTGGGTGGCCAAAGTTAGAGCAAGAAGGAGAAGAAGACGAAGCGACATAATAAAAAACCTTTCGATAGCGAGATAATGGCGTCTATAAGTAAACCGATATTCAATTATGCAACAACTGCTTCAGGTTTTTCACCCTTCCAAACTCTTTGAAGGTTGGCAAATACAAATTCACCTCGTCTGCCCCACGTGTCAAATGTGACACCTGCTGAATGGGGCAGAAGGAGTGTGTTTTTACATTGGAGAATGGGATCATTTGGGTCGGGCGGTTCTGATGTGAGCACATCGAGGGCTGCGCCTAAGATGCTTTTGTTTTGGAGCGTTTTGGTGAGGGCTGCTTGATCAATTACACCACCGCGACAGGTGTTGACGAGTAGGGCGTTGGATTTCATTTGTGCAAGTTGTTCTGCACTTATGAGGCCGCGTGTACTGTCTAAGAGAGGTACGTGAAGCGATACAATGTCTGATTGTTGTAGGAGTTCATTAAGATCCATATAGGTTGCGTTGCATTCGCGTTCAATCTCTGGGGTTGCTTGTCGGGCATCTGTGTAGATGATTTTGGCACCAAAGGCCGTTAAGAGTTTGGCGACGCGCTGGCCAATGTTGCCCAAACCAATGATGCCAACTGTTTTGTCGTGAATGGTATAGGTGCAAAGGCCTGTGTTGATGTCTTTATATCGGTTGTTGCGCACGTTGTAGTCTTGCTCAACCATGTGTCTGTAAAACCCGAGGATGAGTGCGATGGTGTGCTCGGCGACGTCGATGGCATTGGCACCGCCGTTGTTGGCAATGGGGATGCCGAGTTCTTGGCATAGGGTTACGTTGAGCTGATCGTAGCCCGCACTGACGAGTTGAATGAGTTTGAGGTTTTTGGCTGCCTTTAAAGCTGCATCGGTGGGTGGCGTGCCAAAGAGGATGAGAAAGTCGGCATCTTGAAGGTGCGTGATTTGTTCTGTTTCGGATAAATTGGATGGGTGAACCGTGACTTCGAAGCCGGAAGGTGCATGTCGGGTGATGCGTTCGGCCATTTCGGGAAGAATACCAGTGAAGAAGGGGACTGTGGGCATGGGACCTCGAATGTGATGGGCTGTGGAGAATGAATGCCCAATATAATAGCATTAGGCAAAAAATCAAAAGCCGACGTTAACGCGTCGGCTTTTGATTTTGGAGATGATTAAACGGTAATCGGAATGCTGTGCGTCATGGATCATTCCTTTTGGATATCTCTTTGTCCTTTTCACCATCATATGGATCAACTTTCTCTAAAGATGACGTCTTCACGTTCGAACCATTTGACGCAGAAGGTGAGGCTTAGCATGGAAATTAGGATGAGGGAACTATATACTTCTACCAATAGCCAAGGCGAAATGGTACCTGAGATAATGTCTTTGGTTGCCAATGAAAGATTCAACACGGGTATAAGGGCTGTAAAAACGTTGAGCTCGATGCCAGGTAAAATACCAATAAAAACGGGTAGTAGTATGACAATAGTGAGGGGAGACATTTGGCTTTGGGCTTCTTTGAATGACTTTGCAAATATTGAGATTGCCATGAGGAGGGAGGCAAAAAAGATGGCCAAGGGAAGCAGAAGCAAGCTGATTGCGATAATGGGAATGAAAAGTGCCAGCACTAAAAAAGACATATGGGCTATGTTGAAGGTTTCTGATACGTTGTTCAGCAAGCGTGTTGCAATTTCGGGATGCACAACAGCAGCGAGAACAATTCCTAAAAAAGCAATGCTGGCAGATGTCAACCCCGATAGCGCAATGACACCAATTTTGCCTATGATGATGTGTAGGTGTCTGACTGGTGATGTGAGCAATGTTTCAAGGGTGCCCCGCTCTTTTTCACCAGCACCCAAGTCAATGGCTGGATACATGCACCCCGTGAAACAAAAGAGAATAAAAATATAGGGAATGATACCTCCAACCGTTTTTCCGAATTGTTCTTGTTTTGAGGCCACATCGTGGCGATGTGTTTTAATGGCTTCTGTGACGCTGCGTTCAAGATTGAGATGGGCAAACCGTTCATTGAGCAATGTTTTTTCATATTCTTTTATGAGTTCTGTCAATCGATTTCGGGTAACATTGAGGTCTTTCGAAGATTTGAAGTGTAGGTGAATATCTCCTGGTTCCAAACTTTTGACTTGTGCTGTGAAATTTTCGGAAAATCGAATGACGGCATCCAGACTATCTGATTGAATAAGGGTATCAATTTGTGCTTCGGTAATATTTTCAACAATTGTAAGATCTTCTCTGCTTTGTAGGATGTTTCGAAAGTCTGTGTCATTATTGTATGTAATAAGGCCAACAACCAATGTTTTTGTTTGTGCCTTTTTGGTCTGAGAAGAAATGATCTTTGTCGCTATGGTTGTTAAAATGGGAAAAAGAAGCATTGGCACAATGATCATCGTGATGATGGTTCTGCGATCACGGGTGATGTCTTTGAGTTCTTTTTTGAAGATGATCCAAATGTAGTTCATGCCTACGCCTCCTCAATAATACGGATGAATTCATCTTCTAAAGTGGGGGTTTGCATTTGGCTTTTGAAGGTTTCAAAGGGGCCATTGTAACACAGCTTGCCTTGGTGGACAATGGCGAGATCATCACTGAGTTGGTTGACTTCACCCATGCGGTGTGTCGAAAAGATAACGGTTTTGCCCGCTTCTTTACAGTCGCGAATGATACGTACAATATTACGTGATGTGACCACGTCGAGGCCATTGGTTGGTTCGTCGAAAACGATGACATCGGGGTCATGGATGATGGTGCGTACAATGGAAACTTTTTGCCGCATACCCGTTGAGAGTTTGCCAATGCGACGGTTCGCAAATTCGTTCATATCGAGCAAGTTAAAGAGGTGGTCGCGTTGGGTTTTAAATGTTGCGCCATCTAAGCCGTGTAGGTCAGCAAAGTATTTCACCATTTCATTTGGCGTGAGTCGGTCATATAAACCGGTGTTGCCTGTTAGAAATCCCAAATGCGTACGCACATCTTGGCTTTGTTGAACGGTGTCAAAACCGGCCACCGAAATCGTGCCTGTGGTAGGTTTGAGCATGGTAGCGATCATTCGTAAGGCTGTGGTTTTTCCTGCGCCATTGGGTCCAAGCAGTGCAAATACACGCCCTGGGTGACAGGTGAAGCTGATGTCGCGCACAGCATCAACCGTGTTTCCTGTGAATCCTTCACCCATTTCACGTTTTTGTTGTCGCGAGAGTTTGAAGGTTTTGGTCAGGTTTTTGACAATGACCATGAGCTATCCCCTTTTTCTTTTGCTTGTTCAATTGGTAATCCAGACCAGCTGAGATTTATTAGTGTCGAAGAAATAATTTCTGCCATAGATGAGACGAAAGTCGGTCCCATTTTGTTGCGCGATGTATGGGTGTAGACTTAAATTAGGTGTCTTCTGATGGCGCAGGATGAATGTTGTCAACCCAATGTACTTCTTCGGGTTTTTCGACCACGGGAATGTCGAGGTTAACGACCACAGGTTCTTGGCCGCTGCGTACCAATACGCAGGATAAAGGTTCATTGCTGTTGGCATTGATTTCTTGGTGGGGCACATAAGGCGGTACGTAGATGAAATCACCGGGACCCGCTTCGGCGACAAATTCGAGCTGATCTCCCCAGCGCATACGTGCTTTGCCACTGACGATGTAGATGACGCTTTCAACGGGGCCATGATGGTGCGCTCCGGTTTTGGCATTGGGGTGAATGACAACGGTGCCTGCCCAGAGTTTTTCGGCACCTGT
>JBLHJX010000262.1:0-7750 GCA_047619225.1 Candidatus Latescibacterota bacterium | reverse complement strand
GCGGTAACCGCGCTGGAAGCCTCCCTACTCGACCTGCTCGGTCAGTTCCTCGATGTGCCGGTGGCGGCGCTGCTTGGCGAAGGCCAGCAACGCGAAGCGGTGGAGATACTGGGATACCTGTTCTATGTGGGTGATCGCAACAAAACCGATCTGACCTATCGCAGCGAAGCCGACGCAAACAACGACTGGTTTCGCCTGCGCAACGAGGAAGCGTTGACGCCAGAAAGCCTCGTCAAACTTGCCGAGGTGACCCACGCACGTTACGGATTTAACGATTTCAAACTCAAGGGCGGCGTCCTGCGAGGCGAAGAGGAAGCCGAAGCGATCATCGCGCTGGCCAAGCGGTTTCCCCAAGCTCGGGTCACCCTGGACCCCAACGGGGCCTGGCCGCTTCAAGACGCAATCCGCATCGGCCGCAGTCTGCGCGACGTGCTGGCCTACGCGGAAGACCCCTGCGGTGCCGAGGACGGGTTTTCTGGCCGCGAGATTATGGCCGAGTTTCGGCGCGCCACAGGCCTGCCGACGGCGACCAATATGATCGCCACCGACTGGCGACAAATGGGGCACACGATTCAATCACAGTCGGTTGACATTCCGCTTGCCGATCCGCATTTCTGGACAATGCAAGGCTCCGTGCGTGTCGCGCAAATGTGCAACGAATGGGGGCTGACCTGGGGCTCGCATTCGAACAATCACTTCGATATCTCGCTCGCCATGTTCACGCATGTCGCGGCAGCGGCACCCGGCGACATCACTGCAATCGACACGCACTGGATTTGGCAGGATGGTCAACACCTGACCCAGGAGCCGCTTCAAATTGAGGGTGGCTTGGTGCAGGTGCCAAAGAAACCGGGGCTCGGCATCGACATCGACGAAGAGCAACTGGCGCTGGCAAACGAGCTGTACAACCAGCATGGGCTGGGAGCTCGGGACGACTCGGTGGCCATGCAGTTTCTGATGCCGAACTGGACATTTGACAACAAGCGCCCCTGCATGGTGCGGTGAACCCCCAATGCACAACAAGAACCACACGCACCAAGATCCCATTCCACGTCCGCCGGTGAAGAACCAACTGATAGCGCGATTGGATGAGATGAAAGACGTCTTCGCCCTCCTGCCAACACCTTACCGCGTACATCAACCCTGTAAAGGGCTTCGACGTGAAAGAAAAGGAACGTCCCATGAATTCTAATGTGCTTGAAAGCAACATAGACGCACACCTCGGCCAACCAAAAATGAACCTACAGCGCATCTTCACACAGGAACGATTCCCAAACGTCGTGGTCACCCTAAAAGGAACAGTCATCGCAACGTGGGGAACGGAAAACTACATCGTTCGACGAAGCGAAGATGGGGGTACAACTTGGGGACCTGAGATCGCTGTGGGACCGGGTATGCATGGCGGGGGCGTTACCGTCGACGAGGGTTCTGGCGACATCCTGGTCTTTATGCATCCGGAACATCCCCCCAAAGAGGGCCTCTATGCAGCCAGGACGATGTTTCGAAGCACAGACGATGGAAAAACGTGGCAGAAGGAAGAAGCGCATTTCACAGAAGATTCGCGAGGCAACATACCATCGCTGCACTTCCACGAGCACGGCATCACATTGCGTCGAGGACCCCACGCAGGCAGACTCCTAAGACCTGCCCGTGTCTACATTCCTCAAGGCGGGTATAACACGGCAATTTTCAGCGATGACCACGGGAAGACCTGGCAAACCAGTGAACCCTTCCCGCTGGATGGAACCGGGGAAGGCTGCGTTGCCCAAATGCAAGATGGACGCATTTACTACAGCTCACGCAAACACTGGTTCGAAGAAGACGAACCTTATCGATACGAGCGACTCAGCGGCTGGAGTGATGACGGCGGAAACACCTGGTCGCAACTCAAATTCAATGATGGAATTCCAGATGGACCTCAGTATCGGGGCGACGAACGGCGAGAATCCTGCTACAACGGACACTTCGGAATGGCCGCCGGGCTGGTTCGTCTACCGGTAGTAGACAGAGACATACTGATCTACAGCAATGCAGACGAGGTTGAGCACCAAAGGGACCGTATGACCGTTTGGGCAAGTTTCGACGCTGGCCAAACCTGGCCGGTCAAACGACTCGTCTATGAAGGACCCAGCGCCTACTCGTCCCTCAACGTAGGTCGGCCAGGAACGCCGAGTGAAGGCTGGATCTATTTGCAGTTTGAAGAACGGCAAGGCGGCGGACAAATGGCACGATTCAATCTCTCGTGGTTATTGGACGGCATAATGACAAACGATGGTTCGCTGCCTGATTGGCTGGACGACTAACCAACAAAGCAAAAACCGTCTTCCGTGGCACGTGGGATCAATCGACAAAAGGAAAAGAGGTATTTCTTGACATTTCTCCTTAAACTGGTATTTTACATACCAGTTTAAGGAGAAACATATGCACCTATCCAAATTTTGTGACTATGCCCTTCGTTCGCTCATGTATTTGGGAGCGCGGCCCGGTAGCGTCACCGTTGCAGATGAAATCGCCAAAGCATTTGGCGTCTCAAGCAATCACATTGTCAAAAGCCTGCAAGGGCTTACCAGAGCGGGTCATGTCCAATCCGTATCTGGCCGCGGAGGAGGTTATGTCCTTGACCGCCCACCTTCGAGCATTCGCGTGGGAGATGTGGTCAAACAATTGGAACCCAACCTCCACATGGCCGAATGTTTCTCACAAGAAAAAAACACGTGTCCCCTCACGCCAGGGTGTGGCTTAGAGTCTGCTCTATCCCATGCGTGTCAAACATTCATTGAAACACTAAACCAATACACCCTCGAAGACTTAATTGCATCTCAAACAGAAAAATTATTGTCAATAGGAGAAAAACCATGATCCTTCTGGAAGCAATCACCGAAGAAAAGATCCGACAAATGGTCACACAATTTTATCATAAAATACGCACGGACGATCTCTTAGGCCCTGTGTTTAACACCCAAATAGCAGACACGGATTGGCCTCACCACTTAGATCGCATGTGCGACTTTTGGTCCAGCATCTTGCTCACAACCGGTCGATTCCACGGCAATCCCCGACTCAAACACGCCGCATTGCCCGACATTGAACCCGAATATTTTGACCGCTGGCTCGCACTGTTTGAACCCACACTCCACGAAATTTATGATGAGACCACTGCCGCTCACATTTTCGCACGCGCACTGCGAATGAGAGAAGTGCTTCAATCAGCCGCTTGCGCATAAAAAAAGGCGCGCCGAAGCGCGCCAATATTTCACACATGATCGAAAGAATACACCCTAAGGACTCAAATCCAACGCCGTAATTTCTTTCCGATCACGTGCATAAAGTGTTGTGCCCACCAACGTGGGTACCGCCCAAGCGCGCGTCGAAAAGATGGACGCTTTTGCGTGAACCTCAAACGCATCAGAACCCGGTGTTACAATACCCAATTCGCCATTTTCATCTAACACAATCAGGTCATTTCCCACTGCGAGTACATTTGCTTTGGCAAACCCCCGATGCCTTGCGCCCATCTCACCCGTCTTTGCGTTGAGACCCATCAAAAAAGCGGGGCCAAAATCACCACTGGAGCCATAAACCATATCTCCAAGGCGAACAGCGGTGCCGTGTTGCACCTCCATCCGTTTGTTATACCAAACCTCTTCAACGGTTGTCTTTCCATTCTTCTGCACCAAATGAATAACCCGACTGCCCGTATCATAAGCAGACGAAACAAACAAAAGATTGTCTTCTACGCTCCAAACGGGTGTCATGGCATTGATATCATACTGTGTGTGGTGTGGATGTGTCCACAAAAGGTCACCCGTATTGGGTTCCAACCCAGCCACAACTTTGCCCTCAAACACAACAAGCTGGTCCTGTCCATCAACCTGTATAATCTTGGGAGATGAAAACGTAGGCCCATAATCTTGACTGTGCCAAACAACATCTCCACTTTTTAAATCAAAAGCCACAATACCATGCCCTGAGCGGCCACCAACCGGAAGAATGAGCGTACTTTTGTACGCAACCGGGCTGGAAGAATAACCGCGATCGGGTGGTTTGGCACCAAATTTATCCCACAAGTCATGAGACCAAACTTTTTTCCCTGTCTTTTTATTCAAACAATGGAGCATAACGCGCGCACCAACCGTATAAACATAATCCCCCAGAACCAAAGGCGTTGCATGAGGCCCTGCTCCAAATTGGTCGTTTAAACTCCCCCACTTAGGTGCCTCATAAACATATTCCCAAACCGTCTTGCCATCTTTAGCATCTAAAGCAATCACCACTTCCTCATCGCTTCGACGATACATGGTATACAACACCCCTTTGTCCACAACAATAGCCGCATACCCATCACCTAAATCTCGTTGCCACAAACGTTTGGGTCCACTCTCCGCCCAGTCCTTTGACAACGAAACTGCCTCGATCGTAAAATCGCGATTGGGTCCCCCCCATTGCGCCCACTGCGCGTGAACGGCAGATGTAGAAAAACCGATCAGACAGAAGAAGCCCAATGCTAAGGCGATCAACTTGATTCGGCGGCAGTCTATAATTTGCTTCTTCACACGATCCTCCCTGTGGATGAGTTATCTCTTCAACTTCGCTTCTATATCTATCGACGCCGGTGTAATGGAAAGCCCACCCAGTGACGTACAGCGCAACTCAGGCACAATGCTCTCACCCACTTTATCCATTGTATCAATCACTTGATCCAAGGGAATCAAATGATCGTAATCGGCCAGTGCCATATTTGCACAAGAAAGTGCATTGGCGGCAGCCTGAACATTTCTACCCAAACAAGGCGCTTCAACACGATTGCCAATCGGATCACAAATCAGGCCCAATGAATTTTGCAGCGCCATCGAAGCAGCCGAAAGTGATTGTGCAAGCGTACCCGCTGCCAAACTCACAATCGCCGCAGCCGCCATCCCCGAACCCGAACCACACTCAGCCTGACACCCGCCAACTTCGGCAGCAAACGTCGCACCCGTTGAAATAAAAACACCGATCATCCCCGCCGCCAACATGGCTTTGACGGCCTCTTCCTCAGGCTGATTCAGCGCGACACCCAAAACAGCACCCGGCAATGCACCACAAGAACCCGCTGTTGGAGCCGCCACAATCACACCCATCGAACTTTTAACTTCCATCATCGCCGTCACATACATAATAACCCGATTGAGAACATCGCCCTCGATCAATTTCTTATTTTTCATTTGCCGTTCAAAGTTCACAGACTGACTACCCAAAATACGATCCGCATAAATCGTACCCTCCAATCCCCGGTTAATAGACGTTCGCATGATGCCAACAATTTCTGCCATCTTTGCAAAAACTTCCTCACCCGCAATATTGCCCCGCGCACTTTCATAATGAACAGCCAGTTCCCACAACACCAAATCTTTGTCCTTATTGTATTCAAGCATCTCTTCACAATTCGTAAATGGAACTTCAAGACCTTGGCGAGACAAAACAGGAAGCACAGGTGAAAGCACCTTAACGGCTATCACATCATCCATTGCCTCAAGCTGAGCACAAACCACGTCACTTGGAGGTACCTGCGACTTCATTTCGACAAAAGGTGCAACCCCTTCTCGTAAACCCACTTCATCGTATTCAATAGATGCTTCAATCAATTCCAAAATCTTCGTTTCGGAACGAACATAAACAAGCGTTTCAAAATAATCCCCCGCCATCGAAACAGAAGCTCCATCAATCTCAATGACCTCAATCATACCCCCGCCGGTTGAAATCGCAACCACCTGTCGGGTTTCTTCATCGTTTTTCAACGTGATTTTATACGTGTTGGGATGCGAAAACCCGATCTCCACAATCTCGATGGCAATATGAATACCCGCGTCTTGAATCGCTTGCTCAGAATCTGGCAAACGATCATCAAATGCCTCCCAGCCCAAAAGCCCGCCAAAAAGTCCCATATCTGATCCATGACCGTCATGCGTCGTTGCCAAAGACCCCTTTGGATCAAACTCGATCAGCACATCATCAATGCGACCCGCCATCAAATCTCGGCACAACCGACCAATCCGCAATGCCGCCGCACAATGCGAGCTCGACGGACCACGCATAACCGGCCCGATAACATCATTGAAAATGCTTGGGCAATTCATTGTTTCGTCTCCAGAAATGGCATTTGATTATGCTGTAAGATAATTTTTACCTGACCAGTTTTTCCACCACAATTGAAAGAGTCTGAGCTGAACTTCGGCCTCGGATTTTTCACTCTCACTCAGTGTTGCACCGTCTGGGCGTTGATGCTCATAACCAGATTCATCTAACAGGCTTAACAAATGCTTGTAGTAGAGAACCAGCCTGGGATCGGCGTCATAGTCAGACAAAGGAAGAAGTCTTCTGTCCAATTCTTCAGCCAATCGCCACGCTTCAGCATCACCCTCTCCTTGTGCCAATTGAAGCAGTTTCCATAGATACATCACTTCACTTGGCAACACATTACCCACACCCGTAACGGCACCCACAGCACCACACCCCATCACACCGTGAACAAGCGCATTGTCAATACCAATAACCAAGAAACATCCATCAGTATGGGTGATCTTTCGCGCAGCACTGGTCAACGCTTCCGGCCCACCACTTTCCTTAAACCCTCTCAAATTTGGATGCTTCTCTCTCAGCTTAAAAAATTGCTCAGCACCCATGGAATAGCGATATGCAGGTGGATTATTGTACGCAACAGAAGGCAGTCCTTCACCGGCTTCTAATACGCGACTAAAGTGATCCTCCTGAGCACTTTCAACCGTACCCATATAAAGCACTTCTGGAATAATCATCAACCCTGTAGCACCCGCCTCTTTGGCTCGGCTTGCATAATCAGCGGCCATCTCTGTATTGGGTGCACCTGTACCGACAACCAAAGGGCCTTGCTTGGCGAGTAAACGCACACCTTCATTTCTTTCCTCCGGCCGAAGTTGTGACCAGTTGCCCATGGTTCCAGGCCAAACCATCGTTTCCATACCCGCTTGCACCAAGCGCTGACGTTTGTCTAAAAGCGCATCAAAGTCAATACTGCCATTGGATCGAAAAGGGGTCATAATTGCTGGTGCGACACCTACAAATGGGTTCTTATCTTCACTCATCACAGATCTCCTATGCATTGTGGTGTTTTTTGTATTCTATCAATCCATTCCTGGTGTTCTAAATGCTTCAATCTTCTCGTCATCCAGCTCCATTCCCAAACCCGGTCCCGTTGGTACATCGAGATAACCCTCGTGTAATTTGAGAGGTTCTTTCAGGAGAAGTTCATGAATCATAATTTCAGTAAACTCAACAACAGGATCAGCATTTTTAATTGCAGCACCCAAATGAAGTTTGGCCGCCACCTTCAATCCAGCGCCCCATTCAGTACCAATAACAATTGGAATATTCGCTGCTTCGGCAACGGCTGCCCATAACGCAACACCGTGAATACCGCCTGCCTTGGCACACTTGGTATTGATCACATCGGCAACATCTCGCTTCACAATCTGGTGTACCTGAGACAAGCTGAAAGCACTCTCATCAACTTCAACAAGAATGGACGTCGCTTCTTTTATCTGTTTTGTGCCCTCCAGATCCATTGTGCCTACGGGTTGTTCAAGAATTTCCAAATTGACCTTGTACTGCTCTACCAAATTGCAAAAAACAATGGCTTCTTTGACCGTATAGCCACGGTTGGCATCTGCTCGAAGGCTAATGTCATCGCCCAACTTCTCTCGAATGGCTCGAATACATTCCGCATCTCGTACCG
>JBLHJX010000261.1:0-7780 GCA_047619225.1 Candidatus Latescibacterota bacterium | reverse complement strand
ACTGTTCCTGAAAAAGTGCTGGGTTGTTGGCGAAAAGGTCTCCAAACACACGGGTCTCTTGACAATACCAATTTGGATCACAAACCGCAAAGAGCGGGTCACGCGTTCCTGAGGAAATCGCTTGTGGTTCAGGTGCCTCACCACGCGCAAAGTGAAAGAATAAGAAATGCGTTTTGGCCCCAGCGGTATAGAGTTCAACAGGCTCACTGTCGGTTGACTTGAGATCCAGTGACACCGTCCCATCAGCCCGCACCCCAGCACCCATCGGATGCACCTGCCACGACCAACGCGTACCAGCCGTAAGCGTACTCGCATCAGAAACAAGGCGAACCCAACCATCATATTTCTCACCTACAACGTCCCCATTGAGCGTGCACGCATCCCAATCCGTTTGTGCAAGCCGAACGCCCGAATCGCTCAACGGCTGTGCGACAGTCTTTCCATCAACGCCCAAACGCGCCATGGCTTGATCCGTCACTTTAAGCGAAAATTCCACAGCCAACCGATCAAGAGATACAAACTGCGCCATGCTTTCAAGTTGACGATTCACAACACTGAAGGTGATCTCTGCCGCCGGTGAACCACTGTAAAAATACAGCCGCGCCGTAAAATCAAGTGATTTCGCTTCTGCTGTTGAAAACGTGCCCTTAAGCGCCACAACAACCCGCCCAGGTCCACGTTCTTCAATCTCAGCGGTCTCAACAACTGCCGTCTGCGTAAAAGGTAACGCGTCAATCCGAATACGTTCCGTACGAAATTCATCTTCGTACTCACCTGTCCGTGGAACCACTCGAGATTCACCATTTCGCCCCACAAGTATCACGCGCGCTGGTTTTGTAAGAAGCGCATCATCATCCACGAAATCCTTCGCATTGTCATCGCGTATATAAACTTGGTCAAACGGTGCAAAACGATCTGTGGAAATAACAAATTTTGCCGGCCCAGTGATCACTGTAATATTCTTGTCAACTTGTTCAACAACAAGCTGAGTGGTCGGCAAAGAAATATCAGATGTCACAAGCGTATACGTCTTCTTGCTATTCGCTGGAAGATCGGCGGTAAAGTGAACCGTAACCCACTTGAGCGATTCGTCGCCCAACCACCGTGCACGCGGCTCAATGGATGCAACAACCACATTGCCCATTGCATCAAGCAAACGCAATCCGGCCACATCCTTCACCGCCCCCTTCGGCAACGGCACCCCCGAATTAACCGCATTTTTTACCCGATCAATCCCCTTTCCCTCTTCTACTGTCAGTGGTATTTCAAGTGCCATGGCCTGTCCGACAACAATACTCATAACCAAAAGTCCTTTCCATATACCAGTCAACATGAGCCGTCCCCATCGTTATGTATCCCGTTCACTCAAGCATCCCCACGCTTTGTCTCTTTGCCCCACCGCACCGATTGATCTCCAAACTTCCCTCTAATCTCATCCACTGTATTTTGCATCTTCCTTTTTTTCTTGTCATCGGTGTCCCACAAACTCAATTGTTCACCCCCCGCACTTAACTTGGTGGCCGAAACACCTAGTAGTCGAACCAATTGCCCAGGTCGCCATACCTGCTTAAAAAGCCGCCGAGCACCTTCATAAATCTGATGATCCATATCTGCTGGTTCTGATAATGTAACCTGACGGGTCAACGTCGTAAAATCGGGATACCGAAATTTTAAGCTCAACGTACGACAGGTCAATTTCTCTGTTCGCAGTTCTCGTCCGATGCCCTCCGACAAATGCAACAAGGTGCCCTCAAGCACATCAACGTCACGCACATCTTTGGTAAATGTGGTCTCCTTGCTAATCGATTTGGCCTCCCGTATCGTTTCAATCGGGTCAGGATCAATCCCACGGGCATAGTGTAACAACACCTGGCCGTGTTTTCCAAATCGTCGAACGAGATCCGTTTCCGATTGCCGCGCCAGTTGACCAACCGTGCGAATGCCCAAAGATTCCAGACGGGCTGCCGTCTTGGGTCCAACACCCCAAATCGCCTGAATAGGAAGCGGGGCAAGAAAGTCTGCTTCCGTTTCAGGCACGATCACCTTAATCGCATTGGGTGGGTTGTCAGACCGAACCTCCGCTTTGCCCACATTGTTGGCAATTTTGGCCACCAGCTTATTTGTGGCCACACCCAAAGAGCAAGACAAACCAAGTTCCATATTGATGGTTTTTTGTAATTGTCGAGCCAAGGCTTCAGCAGATTCTCTGCTGCCAGTCATATCCAAAAAAGCTTCGTCAATCGACACCCGCTCCACCAATGGCGTCAAAGCATACAAACGTTCCATAACCTGCTTGGAGGTCTGCTCATAAACCCCATGTCGCCTCGACACAATAATCAAATTTGAACACAACCTCATCGCCTGACTCATCGGCATAGCCGAATGAACCCCAAACTTCCGGGCCGCATACGAACAAGATGCCACAACGCCTCGTTCTTCTGGTCGGGCACCCACTGCGAATGCTTTGCCTTTTAGAGACGGGTCTCGCAGTTCTTCAACTGCGCAGTAGAAAGCATCTAAGTCAAAATGAAGAATTTTGCGAATCTGTGCCATAATGTCCAATTTGTCTCTCAAAAAACAACAAAAATGAGAAACAAATAGATTTGAGGTGAATATTTTAAGGTCTACACAATTTGTCTCTCAAAAAACAATAAAAATGAGAGACAAATAGATTTGAGGTGAATATTTTAAGATCTACACAATTTGTCTCTCAAATTAACGAAAATATTGACACCTAACTAATTTCATGTTAATATTTACATAAATATTAATGTCAAACTAAAACTAAGGTAACGATATGGAGCTCAATTTAGAGAACGCCGTCAATTATCATTATGACAAATTCCCACCGCTAAAACTGGATTACGGACAATTTGTAGACCAATTAATTAAAGCAACAGATGCTGTCGCGCGTTATGACCAAATATTAAAAAACATGCATAACAGCGAAATATTATTAGCACCCCTGAGAAACCAAGAAACTGTTATATCCTCAAGAATGGAAGGTACGATAAGTACCATGGATGAAATTCTAAAATATGAGGCTGACCATGACACTGACACAGGAAATACGACAAATGTAAGATCTGAAATTATCGAAACGATTCTTTACCAAAGAGCATTAAAATCGGCGCAAAAAGCAATGGAAGGTGGTTATCCATTCTCCCAATCACTGATCAAAGGTATGCATCAACTGTTGTTATCGTTTGGACGCGGTGCCACAGAATCACCAGGTCAGTTTAAAAATGAACAAAACTATTTGGCTGATAAGTTAAAAAAACAAATATTATTTATCCCTATTTCTCCGGAAAAATTACAGGAGGGGTTAGATAAACTATTTCAATATATAGACCAAAGCACACACCCAGCATTGATTAAAGCCGGTATCGCCCATATTGAATTTGAAGCACTCCATCCATTTAAGGATGGAAATGGTCGCATTGGTCGCATGCTGATTACCTTGATGCTCTGGGCTTCAAAAACAATATCCGCACCTCATTTTTACATAAGCGGATACTTGGAAGATAATAAAGATCTTTATATTGACACAATGAGGAGAGTTTCCGAATGTGGCGAATGGGAACCGTGGTGCTCTTTTTTTCTGAAAGCGGTTGAACAACAAGCGATTAGAAATCTCACCGTTGCAGAGAATATAAGGACACTCTACGAAGAGATGAAAACTGTTTTTTCAGAAGTCCTCTCTTCTAAGTGGAGCGTCAATGCTTTGGACTTTGTATTTACAAATCCAATTTTCAGGAACAACAAATTTACAACAAACAGTGGCATTCCTGCAGCAAGTGCCGCTCGGTTTACAAGGGTGTTATTGGAAAAAAATATTATCCGAACATTAGAAGAAGCATCAGGCAGAAGGCCTGCACTATATTCTTTTGAGCCATTAATGAAACTGGTCAGAGTTTAAAAAATGGCCGAATAAGGCACTGCCATAAAAAAAGAGGCATCGGACAAACCGAAGCCTCTTTTCTATGACATCAAAACCCGCATATATTTATCGAACCGCACAGATGTCACGGATGACGCCCAAAGCCCTTTCTGCTTCCCCAAGATTGTTATCACGATGTGCACGTAGTTGCAACAATGCCTTCCACAGACCCCACCCTCGCCCTCGCATCCAAGTTGATGCATCAACATCCAATTCGGCACAAAACACGTCTCTGCTTGCCCCAGAGAAAAACGTCCAGGCAATTGTTGTGTCGCAAGAAGGGTCACCCACTGCGAGTTGACCAAAGTCGATCACAGCACTTAGTCGCCCATCCTGTACGAGAAGATTCCCAACCGCAATGTCTCCATGAATCCAAACCGGTGGCTGATGCCATTTGGCCTGTAGTGCCAATTCCCAAATCGAAATCGCGGGCTCTGCATCAATAACATCTTTCAGAACTTCTATACACGCACGGGTTTCCGAGTCATACGTCGCCAAGTCACCACCTCGAAAGAAATTATCTTGTCCTGGCGAGGGCCCTTCGGTTGCATCAATCGTCTGAAAAGCATTCAAGAAATTGGCGAGGTCTTTCGCAAATGCACTCAAATCAGTGATACGCTCAAGAGAAGCATTTTCGCCCTGAAGCCACATATTCACCGACCATGGCCATGGATACCCCCCCCCAGGAACACCTCGACCGACAGGTACAGGAATCGGCAAAGGGAGATATGACGCGAGCTTAGGAAGCCATGTGTGCTCTGTACGCACATGCTCGGCATACCACCTTGCACTCGGCATACGAATGCTCATGTCATCGCCGAGATGAAAAGTCCGATTGTCGTGCCCATCCACCGCCACCGGCCTAACCGAAAGATCGGCCCACTGTGGAAATTGATCGGCAAGCAGCCGTCGAACGAGAGAGACATCAATGTGCACAAACGGGTCATCTTGCGTCATGGAAGCCTCCTCTACATCTATAGACAAACACACCTGTGTTACAGATAAAAATGAACATATGACACACTCCAAGAATATGATTTTAAATGACCACCTCTTTGTTCTTTACATATTCTTGGATGCACATCATACCCTTAAGCGTCGAGTATCTCTTGCGGAGTCACATAACCACCCGCAATATGAGCTGCAAGCCAGTCCGGATCATCCTGTCTCGGCAACGACAACGCCGGTTCGCCCTTACAGCTCAAGCGATACAGTAATCGAGCATCATCGATCGAGCTGATATTTGACTTGATCGGCGGCGAATTGTGCAAGGTCATATAATTGTCCCAAAGGGTCACATCACCCGGAATGTGCAGATGATCATAGCGGAATTGCGGCTGAAGCACATGTGCTTCTAAGCGATCCAAAAAGACACGCGATTCTGCCATCGTCATCCCGTCTACCTCAACCGCCGGCCGAACCCTCGGTCGCGATGCCCAGATCGGGCTATGGAAAGACTTAACGCCCGAACGCGGGTTGGTGCGAACCAGTGGCGCGAGCCACCCTTCGTCACCCTCATTTAACCGCCGCCGAAGTTGAACCCGTTCCAATGTCGCCTGCTCCTCTGCCGGTAACGCCGCAAATGCCGCCGCCGTATCGGCATAGGCCGTATCGCCATTTAACGGCAACTGCTTGCGCAGCTGCATCAGCTCATCACCAGAGCCCTCATAATAAGGTCTGGGGTCATCGTCGTTCGGAGCCTCTACCCAGTTTCCGCCCGGGGCAGTGCGCGCAACAGGTGAACTGTGGGCGAGAAACATAGACACATAGATCGGCAATGGCTCATACTCAATATCTGTATGCCAAGAGCCACCAGGGCCTACCCGAGTATCTCCCTCTCCCATTGGCCCAGTGAAGTTCGACACGACCAGCACCGCCGGCGACTCATGCGGCAAGCACTGCAACTGGCCCGGAAAGGTCTTATCAACAGCGGCCACTCTCCGCTTTGCATACGGGATAAACTCAACCGGACCCTCGCTGTCCCCATCTTGCTGGGCTGGTTTGCCTCCGCGCATAAAATTATTTGGGTGTGGCACTGGCGCACCCCAATGATTGGCAAATCGTTCAAAACGAGCCAACGAAAACTGGGTCAAATCCTGCCCTGCGATGCACACAACCCCAAACTGGCTCAATGCGTCGAGCAAAAACCCCACCTGATCCGCACCCAACGGCCGACACAGGTCAATCCCCGTAAAACGCACCCCCGCGCCACTGTGGGCCAAAGGTGTTTCGCTGTGTGCACCCTCACCAAACAGCGCTTGTAGCCGCTGCTCCAACTTCTGATTTTTCGTTCCTTCGCTCATAACAATTCCCTCTTTATTTAAACTTGCAAATGGTGTCAGTAAATGTGCACAGTGTCCTATACCTGTCCCACACACTGCCGAGCATGATCTGCCGTGCTTTTTGCCAAATCATATACAGACATACCCGGTTGAGACGGATCAATAAAGTTAATAAAATCATGATACCCAACAGCTCGAAGTGCCGCGATAAATGCCGGAAAGCCCAAGGCCTCATTATCTGGCCACGCGCACCGCGAATACGGCACCTGTCGCCCATCATTCATTTTGACCGTCGCGTCGCTTTCTTCGTCCAGCGCAATGCTCTGTGCGTTGCATCCATAAATACGCCCCTTGAGCGGCGCAAACAAATCATCACGCCAGGTCTCACCTGCAAAAAGCAAATTGGCAGGTTCTGGCATCAGCCCAAATCGATCGCTGGGAATTTGAGCCAAGCTATTGACAGCAGCAGCCACATTCTCAAACGGTGACCCACTATGCATCTGAAAAACCAGTCGCAGATCGTCAGGAAGAGATTCTGCAGCACTTGCCAATGTTTCAACCGTGCCATTGGCCCGAAGATTGGTAACCCCCAAAGCACGGGCAACGACCACCCACGAAGCGGCCTGATCGGCATTGCCAACCACAAGCATCGAAACACCGATCCCCGTATCATCCAAAACCTGGCGTAGTTCGGCCAACTCCGATTCTGTACTTTCAAGCGGAACCTGATTCGCCCGCAGTTCCACCAAATCAAACCCAGTGTCTCGGGCCAAACGGATAAAGTCAGGCGTAGTCATCTCTGAAGCATTCTGCAAAATACGCCCCGACAACGATAATTTCATAATCTCTCCTCAGAATTTTGTTTATGACTCACCCATATGAGATCCAGTTAATAAAACAAGCAATGGACCCAGGATGAGACGCGACATGATCATTCTTTTTTTCCTGTGAACACGGTGATAAAAGTGCGAGTATCTAGTGACTGTTGTAGGCTTATTAAAACGTCCGCCCCTTCATAATACTCTCATCCCACCGCCGTGACATCAAATAGGCCACCACACCTTCCATTGCCGAGGGCGTGCCTATTCTCCGCAAAGCATCCAAGGCATGTGTTGCAACATGACCATTGGGATCGGCCAACGTTTCGAGCAACAATTCCTCTTCAGAAGCCGCATCTTTCCCCAAACGCGTAAACGCCATCGCCGCATTGATCCGCACCTGTTCATAAGCCGTCCAGTTGCTCCGATTTGGAAGATCCCATTCGGGTCGCCCAACCTTAAGCAAACGTCCAAGCGCAGGCATAAATGCCTTCCAATCCTGCCGAATCGTACTCAGCGCATCTGTGGCCGTACGCACAATACAATGAGAAACATCATCCAAACAACGCGTCAATGCAGGCACCGCTTTGGCCGCAACAGAATCCATCTCACCAAGCCCAAACGCAGCATTGATACGCACCCATTCACTCTCGTTATCAAGCAAAGCAATCAAAGCATCCAATGAAGGCGTGCCAATTGCCGCAAGTGCATGAACCGCATCGTCCATCGAAATAGCACCC
>JBLHJX010000260.1:0-7797 GCA_047619225.1 Candidatus Latescibacterota bacterium | reverse complement strand
CAAATGAAGACCGCGAAAGCGCTATCTCTTTGGCCCCTTGCAATGTCAAAGGCTCCCCATGAATCGCCTTCAATGAAACAGCCAATGCACTATCTGGCGAAACAGGTTCTGCAGCATCAAGCACACTCCCCAAACACACCAAAAAACAAAACCCTCGCACAAGGGCATAAAAATACGTCATAATCCTAAACATCCTCTCATCACCTATATAAATATAAATACAAAGCCCAATAAAATATGAATTCCAAAATCCCCCTATAAGCAAACAATCACCATCCCCCTTTTCCAAAGGGGGACACAGGGGGATTTGTCAGCAATGAATCAATTTTCTACTAAAGCTGACGCATCCAATACGCTTTACCCAAATCACGTTATCACCCACTGCTCATAACAACATACTCACAATTTTCTAAACGCGCTACTTTGTAGACACCATTTTTAGTTTTCAGAGCAAGTAAAAAGATACGATGGTCACTCAGAGCCCTTCGCTGCACTCTGGATAAACTCCGCGAAGAGTCTCTAAATCAACCACCCAATAATAAGTGGCACCAACAATGCCGTCACCACCGCATTTAACCCCATCGCCAATCCCGAGAATGCCCCCGCTTCATCATCCACCTGAAACGCCCGTGCCGTGCCAATACCATGCGACGCCAACCCCATCGCAAAACCCAACACACTGCGATCTGTAACCCCAATCCACTGTAAAAAACCACGCCCCATCATCGCACCCAAAATACCTGTCATAATCACCAGCACCGCCGTGAGCGAGGGCAAACCCCCTATCTTTTCCGAAATACCCATCGCAATCGGCGTCGTCACCGACTTGGGTGCCAAAGACAACAAAATCACATCCGACACACCCAAAGCCTGCCCAATCCAAACCGCCGACACAATCGCCACCACAGATCCCACCAACAAACCCACACCAATCGCCCAAGCCATCTCTCGTAATTTGCGTACATTCAAATACAAAGGAACGGCCAACGCCACCGTTGCAGGTCCCAATAAAAAATGTACAAACTGCGCCCCTTCAAAATACGTTGCATAAGACGTATCCGTCAGCATCAAAATCCCAACCAAAGCAACCACAGCCAACAACACCGGATTAAATATCGGTATCATATTTGCGCGCTGATACAACCAATATGCTCCCTGATACACCAATAAGGTCATCGTCAGCCACAACAGGGGCGTTTGCGACAAATACACCCAAATTTCTGTCACACGTGTTTCCACACTAACGCCCTTTCACCAACTGCATTGTCCACCCCGTCACAGCAAGTGTAATCAACACACTCAAAACCAACGTCAACATCACCCAAAGCCAAGCATCAGCAACAACCGTCGCGTGCACCATCACCCCAACACCCGCTGGCACAAACAACAATGACAAATGGCGCAACATCCCCTGCGCCGTTGCCTGCACATCATCTGGTACCGATCCTCGAACCAACAAGGTCACAAACAAAAACATCATACCCATCACAGGTCCCGGCACAGGCAAATCTACAGCCATCACCAACGCCTCACCCACCAATTGATACACCAACAAAATAGTCAACGCCCGAATCATAAAATTCCTCTTGGGTTCAAGTTAATAATCCGTATAATATATCATTGAAAATGAATCAGTCCAAACAATCAAGATTTTCCGCACCCTTCCGTCCAGCTACCAATTTCATAAAACCTCTAAAGGACCCCCCATGACCACCTACCGCCTCACCTTCCTCCGCGAAAAACTCAAAGACATCGACACCCTCATCATCACCAACCCCCAAAACCGCCGTTTCCTCACAGGCTTCACTGGCTCCGCAGGCGTCTGTTTCCTCTCCAAAGACCACGCCTACCTCGCCACCGACTTCCGTTACTACACCCAAGTAAAACAAGAATGCCAAGACTTCGAACTGATCGAAGCAGGCTACGACTTCATCGGCACCCTCCCCAAAGTCCTCGAAAAAATGAACGCCAAACGTGTCGGCTTTGAAACCGATCACCTCACCGTCTCCGAATTCGAGTCCTACAAAGAAGCCGCACCCAACGTCGAATGGGTGCCCACCAAAAACCTCGTCGAAGACCTACGTGAAGTCAAATCCGTTGCCGAAATTGAAACCTTACGCCACGCCGTCAAAATTACCGACTATGCTTTTTCACGCGCCCTACAAGCCCTCAAACCCGGCATTACCGAAAAAGCCCTGCAATGGGCCATCAAACAAGCCCTCTTCGACATCGATGGCCGTGAACCCTCCTTCGACATCATCGTTGCGGCAGGCCTCGCCGGTGCCAAACCCCACGCACGCCCCTCCGACGCACCCATCCCCAGAGGTGTCCCCATCGTCATCGACATGGGCGCCCTCGTAGATGGCTACCACGGTGACATGACACGCACCATTGTCATGGGCGAACCCGATGACACCTTTCCCAAAATCTACGACATCGTTCTACGTGCCCAAAAAGCCGCCATTGCAGGCATCCGCCCAGGCCCCAATGGCCGCGACATCGATGCCCTCGCCCGTGACCTCATCACCGAAGCAGGCTACGGCGACAACTTCGGCCACAGCCTCGGACACGGCGTAGGCCTCCACATTCACGAAATGCCCCGCTTCTCAACCCGCGCCTCCGACGCCCCACTCCAAAAAAACATGGTCATCACCGTCGAACCCGGCATCTACCTCCCCGACTGGGGCGGCATTCGCATTGAAGACATCGTCGTTGTCACCGAAAATGGATGTGAAATTCTCACCGAAACACCAAAGGATCTGGCATCACAGATCATGCCCGTTTAGGTTTCTCACAACATAACCTTTACTTGCTATAAAAAATAAAAGTTATTACATTTGTAATAACTTTTGAGCCTCATTGATTTTCCATATGTATTTAAAGGATAAATAGACATGACCAAAGAAACGACCATCCGCGCCATTGGAAACTCAACAGGTACAACCATTCCTAAAACGATGCTCGAAAATTATCATATGGCTGAGGGAGACAAAGTACACTTAGTCGAAGTAGATGATGGTGTTCTCATCACACCGTATGATCCTACTTTTGCCGAAGCCATGGCACTCTATGCCGAGGGTGCCAAAACATATCGCAATGCCATGCGTGAGTTGGCAAAATGAGTTCCGAACGCCTTGAACCACGATGGGTGAACCAAACGATTGCTCAGGCTATTCACGTCGATCAAATTCGCCAACATGGTGGCACACTCGGTCTTCGTGATAAAGGTCTCTTAGAATCTGCACTACAACGCGCGCCCAACCTATGGCACTATGACACAAAAGCAGATCTTTGCAACTTTGCAGCAGCCTATGGTATTGGCCTCGCCAAAAACCATCCCTTTGTAGACGGAAACAAACGTATCTCTTTTCAGGTAATGTATGTTTTTCTTGGCCTAAACAATCTCCGAATCGTTGCTACCGAACCCGAGGTTGTGACTTTAATGTTAGGTGTTGCTGATGGAACCATAGGCGATGAATATTTAGCACAATGGCTTCGAGAACACACAGAATCTCGATAATAAAAAAGGCGACTCAATTGAGTCGCCTTTTTTATTATGCAATCCATCGAAAAAATGGTCGAGAAATTCCCAGAGAAGGCAGAGGACACTGCAATGGCAAAACTTCCCGAAGATTTTTTCGTCGTTGCCAGAAAAGTTAAATAACAAATTGTCTTGACACCCAACTTCGTGCTTTTCAGGAGGCCTCTTTTCGTGCCCTCTACATTGCTTATTATAAACTCCGTTTGGGAATGACCCCACCCCATCACATAATCTCTTGATTATCATCCCATACATATTATTATGTGCGAACATGAAGTCAAACAATATCCAGAAACATACAAAACCTGAGGAAAACAAACCGTGTCCGATAACAAGTACCAAGTTTTAACCGATGACCAAGTTCAACATTTTCTCACCAAGGGATATCTCACCATCAAAGGGTGTATTGACCCCGAATTGGCCCAACGCTGGACAGACAGAACCTACGAGCGCTTGGGATATGACAAACAAGATCCCAACACCTGGGAAGAAGAATTGGTATGGATGTATCCAGAAAAAGCCATGCCAATCAGAGAAATCTCACCAACGGCGTGGCAAGCAATTTGCGATGTGGTGGGTGGTGAAGACCGTATCGAAGACCAAATCATGGAAATTGAAGGCCATTTCGACAAGATCAACTCTTCCAAATGGTCCGACGCGTTCATCGTCAACTTCAATCGCTGGCCAGATGAAACCTGGCAACCCCCTTCAGCCGACTCACCCGGGTGGCATGCCGATGGTGGATACTTTCGCCACTTCCTAAACAGCCGAGAGCAAGTTCTGCTCACCGTCCTCTTGTGGTCCGATGTCGCCCACCAAGGTGGCGGCACCTTCATTGCGCCCGATTCCGTAAAACACGTCGCGCGTTTCTTAGCCGACCACCCCGAAGGCGTGCCATCCGTTCCTGCAAAAGAGATTGCCCAACAATGCACCGAATTTGTAGAAGTCACGGGCGAAATTGGTGACTTTACCATTTTGCACCCCTTTATGCTACACGCATCATCACAAAACATGCACGGCAAACCCCGTTTTATGAGCAACCCACCCGTGGTCCTAAAAGAACCCTTAAACTTTAACCGACCCAATCCGGCCGACTTTTCCTTATTAGAACGCGCCACCCTCCAAGCTCTTGGTCTGGAACGTCTCGACTTTCGCCCCACCGCCCCTTACGAATCCCGTTGGACGCTTGCTGAAGAAGAATACCAAGTCGAGCGTGTCTGTATATCAACCTCCGACAAAAAAAAGAACCCAAAACCACCTAGCATTTCACCTTAACTCTAACAATGAGCGTCGATATCAGATTTCGTTTCCAAAAAATAAGATCTAAAAAATCGACAAAAAAGGAATCAAACAAAACGACGGGCGACATTTTTTCTTGTCGCCCGTCGTTTATAGGAGGCCAAAATCTGAACGATTTAGCCAGAAGATAAGACAGTATCTTCTCACTTGCTTTCTCATAGCAACATACTTGCTAAAGAATATGGTTATTCGTTGCAAGCAAGTAATATGAAACCCGCACAATGTTTCCCAAAGAGTCACCTATGATCTTAACAACACTTCCATCTCACCCAAAACAGCCCACCAAATTGAGGCCTGCATAATCCCAGAAGCAGGTAAAATGGGAACATCATACCCCAGCACAGGCACCAAAGAATCGGTATAATGCCACCCCGGATGGATAATATAATCGGGATCAAACCCCTCCAATGCTGGCGCATCCGCCCCCGTAATAATCTCGACAATCTGGCAATTCAACCGACGAGCAATTTCATACGCTTTGGCTGGACGACGATAATACCCTAAAAAAAAGAAAAGATCGCCCGGTTTCAATCGACGCTCTAACTCAGCCTCATCAGGCGTCTCCCCTTTTAAAATTTCAAATGGCATCATAAACTTGGGATCACCCGGTGCCCCTGCCTGATGAACGGGAAAGTGAGAAATGAGAAAGGCATGAATACCGTGTCCCTTTCTCCGAACGCCAACACACGCTTGTGCCACCTCTGCAATGGCGTTGATCTCTTGATCAAGCACGGTGCGAAGGCAGCCTTGAATTTTATCAAGATATATATTGCCCAGCAACTCAGGCGACGCCGGTGATACAGTATGTGTCTTGTGAAAACGAGAACTGCCAATATCGGCATTTCGTTGCCTTGCCCCAGGCACAAGCACGCTTTGAAACATGGCAGGCATCTGACCTCTTCGAGTAAGCGCAGCCACAAGCTCACCCGTAAAGGCCCACAAAAGAACCAAGTTTTGCAAAGAAAGAAACGGATACACCGTATGATCAAATGGCATAACAGTCGAATCTGCGATAACCATCTTACTTTCTAAAAAAACATCGACCTGTTTCGAAGACCGTCCCAAAACCGATCCAATGCCCACAACAAACGCGTCTGTCTTCTTCAAACCATCCAACAACACTTCCGTTTGATCTTGCTCTGTATCTGTCCATCCCACAATCACCACATCTTTTGCCGACAGTTCTTGACCAACATGATATTCCTTTAGCATCATCAATCCACCCGACCGGATAAACCCCTCCGATGTAAAATCTGGGCGCACACTGGCAATATAGATTTCACCGCCATCAACAAGCTTCAATGCAACAGCCTCTGCTGCCTCTACAAGCGATGACAGATCATTCCGGACACCTTCCACACCCGCGATCAACGTTTCAAAATATAATTGACTCAAAGAACCCATTTAAACTTTCCCTCCCTAATGGTCCCAACCTCAAAAGTTAAAGTTACTTTCTGAAACTACTCAGAGGTATTATCAGAAACAAGCACAAAGAATCATCCGTAAGTATAGACAAATATCTTTGTTGGAGCGCTTTGCTCAATTGGAATCCGATGTTTTCTCAACAGACCTTGTTTGCTTAGATCAAATTTCCGAATAACATATACTTTTCCTCAGGACAAAACATGGACGCTCCAGACACAAATCATTTTTACTTTAATGGTGCACACTATGACGCGATGTCAAATACCGAAGATATTCCCTTTTGGATTCACCAAGCGCAAACATACAGCGATCCTATTCTTGAACTTGCGGTAGGAACAGGACGAATTGCCATTCCACTTGCAAAAGAAGGTTTTAGAATCACAGGCATTGATATGTCTGACTCTATGATGAATGCACGATTAATGTCAAGATGGGAGATTACAACGAAGAGAAATTTCATTCACATTCATCAAAACAGATCTTGGTTTTACATGCAACAAGAAACAACATCTCATAAGATGTTGGGCACCTTTCAATAATCACCAGCACAGTACCCCCACATATTCAGTCCAAATGTGCGATCTATAGTATCTGTCGTCATATTGCCCTCTAATTTTTTCTGGCATCTACCCTTTCATTCTTTACCTTATACCCCCTACAAATACCATCTCATACGCCAAGGATAATCCCATGCGCATGCTATTATGCCTATTGTGCCTTCTAAGCACCAGTCACGTTCACGCTCAAGCAGCCATTCTTTCAGGCCATGACACTGTCTCGCCTGTAGAGGGTCAAAATGGAATGGTGGTCACCGGCGAACCTCTGGCCGCACAAGTGGGCCTCAACATACTCAAAAACGGAAAACCCTTTCTCATTACAGGCAGCCCCGGTGGCTCACGCATCATCACCACCACACTGCAAATCATCCTCAACGTCATCGACCACAATATGAACATCCAAGAAGCCGTCAACGCAACTCGTATCCACCATCAGTGGTTACCCGATGAACTGCGCGTAGAAGAGGGTCTCAGCTCCGACACCGTGCGACTTCTCCAAAACATGGGGCATACCCTCTCCGTTCAGGCCACTATGGGTGCAGCAGAAAGCATTTTTATCGACCCCACCACAGGCATTTATTATGGGGCGGCCGATCCCCGTCGCGAAGGTCTCGCGGTTGGATACTAACATGGAAAGTGGATCATCCATCATACTCGAAAATGCCAACCAATGCATTGCCATGCAACTGCGCGACGACAACTTAAAATGGGGTCTTTTTGGCGGTTGGTCAGAACTCGACGAAACACCACAAGAAACCATCCTACGTGAAATTGACGAAGAATTAGGTGTGATTCTTGATCCCGATCATTTAACATTTTTGCGTATCTTTACATTTCCCGACATCGGTACCGCCAACGTCTTCCACTATCCTGTGAAAAACGAACTCGACAATGCCGTGCTCACCGAAGGCATCACATTCCAATTCTTAAGTCCACAAGAAATTTCCGAAAAATCCGTTCCCGACCACCATCGTG
>JBLHJX010000259.1:0-7817 GCA_047619225.1 Candidatus Latescibacterota bacterium | reverse complement strand
TACTCGTTGTAAAAACCCACGATGGCCACCGTTTATGGCGATCCCTCATTGCCGCCTGGACAAAAGACCATACCCCGCCTGCAATCTTTGGCGGGATCATCACCCTCCTGTTTCTAATCCTCGTTTCACCCAATATGCAAGGCATGGGATTTGACCGAAATCGCCCAGAAAAAGCACACATCACCAGCAGTGTCGTATCCATGTTGGACCGGGAGAATGACCCACAAAAAAGTGTACAGCACCGACTCAACATGTGGGAAAACACACTCGAAATGGTCAAGGATACCCCGGTATTGGGTGTGGGTATTGGCAATTGGTATATTGCCTACCCCCCTTATGACCAGGGCGATATTATTTGGGAATATCAAGCCCCATTGCGCCCTCACAACGACTTTGTATGGATCACCGCCGAGTTGGGCGTGGTGGGTGCCTTATCCTATTTTTGGTTACTCTCTGCAGTCTTCTTTCTCATTTGGCGCCTCTTAAAAACGCAAAACCGATCCCGAGTGCGCCAACCCCTCTTTATTGGCATGTCCCTCATTGCGCTTTTGGGTCACGCTTTGTTCAGTTTCCCACGCGAGCGCATAGCCATCACCCTTCTCTTTTGGACACTTATCGCTTTTATCGCCATTTTTGATGCCGAAAATCGCCCAACCTTACGGTATTCATTTTGGCCAAAAACACGGTGGTTTGCGTTGGCCGCACTCTTACTCTGTGTGGGCATCAGCACACGGGCACAGCAATTTGATCGGCATTTTGCACGCGCATCACATGCCGTTGATCGCAATGATTGGAACCAAGTACTGCGTGAAACTTCACAAGCTATTGACAAAGGCATATTTGACCCTCAAGTCTTGCTCGTGCGCGGTGTGGCACATGCCCATTTGGGGAATTTTGGACAAGCTCTACAAGACAACGAAAAAACACTCAGCTATCACCCTAATTTTTTGAACGCACTTAACAACAGTGGCCTCTATTATAACAGTCTTAAACAGTATCAAAAAGCACAAACGATACTCTTACAAGCACTTGAACTCAACCCCAACCACCCGGATGCACACGCCAACTTGGGTATTGCTTACCAGGGCCTCGAACAATTTGATCGCTCGGTCCAAACACTCGAAAAAGCCCTTCAGTTAGCCCCTCAAAATACGGCCATTCAGGCCTATCTTGCCAAAGCCTACTACAGCCAAGGTGAGTTTCATGCCAGCCAAAAAGGCACAAAAAAAGCCATCACCGCCTACCAGAACTTCCTCAAAACCTGGCAAGGAGACAGCAAATCGCTCCAAACAGTGCAACAAAAACTTCACGCCTTGCAAACCCCTTAGCACACCCGTGTAATCATGCCCAAAAAAATAGTCCCGGCCAACATCCCAAACAAAAAAATCGGAAAACAACTCCTTACCTGGTACCACGCCAACAAACGCGACATGCCATGGCGACACACCAAAGATCCCTACTGCATTCTGCTCTCAGAATTCATGTTGCAACAAACCCAAGTAGACACCGTCATACCTTACTACCATCATTTTCTCGAAACTTTTCCCACCGTTCACGACCTTGCCAACGCCCCCCAAGACAAAATTCTCAAAGCATGGGAAGGCTTGGGATATTATGCTCGGGCACGCAACCTACACAAAACCGCCAAAATCATTTCAGAACAATTTAAAGGCACGGTACCAGATACATACGACGTGCTGCACGCACTCCCAGGTTTTGGCCCCTACACAACAGCTGCTGTCTTAAGCATTGCTTACGGCAAAGATCACGCCGTACTCGATGGCAACGTCATTCGCGTTTTAACCCGCTTATTCAACATCCACGACGACGTCACACAAACCGCAGTAAAAAACCACCTCTGGCAACTCGCAGAATCTTTACTTGCAAAAGGTCACGCAGGCGACTACAACCAAGCCGTGATGGAATTGGGTGCAACAATATGCACACCCAAAACCCCCAACTGCACCCATTGCCCACTTGTCAAATCTTGCGAAGCTTTCCAAGTTGGCGAACACGAATCGCTGCCCATCAAAGCCCCCAAAAAACCCCGCCCCCATCATACATTGGGTGCAGGTATTGTGTGGAAACAAAACAAAGTGCTCATCATACAACGCCCACAAAACGGTCTGTTAGGTGGTTTGTGGGAATTTCCTGCGGGAACGCAACAAGCCAACGAAACCCTCCAAGAAGCATGCATACGCGGTGTTCATGAAACCCTGGGCATCACCATTCAAATCCAAGACCGTTTTCGCACCATCAAACACGCTTTCACGCACTTTAGCATCACCATCCACGCTTTTCAATGCCAATATACAAAAGGAAAAACCCAAGCATTGTCTTGCGACACGTTCGCTTGGGTCTCTCTTGTTCAACTCTCAGATTATGCCTTCTCACGCACCAGCCGCAAACTCGCCGACTTCCTCCAACAAAACATTCAGAACGATCTTTTTTAAAAATAAAATCTGTTAAAATTTTGATCTACCCTTATGACACAAAGGGACACGTTCTAACGGCCCAACGGTCTAACCCGCCAACCTTATCGTTTTTGTGTCAGGACCTAACTGCCGGTCGGTCTAATCATCTCACTGGTATCTTGTCTGCCAAGCTTTCTTAACGCACGAAAATGTGCCCCGACAGCCTCATGAAATGTCGGGTATGAAACATACTTAACTTGAAACTCCTCACAGGTGCGCTGCACAATTTCACTAATAGCAGGGTAGTGAATATGACAAATTTTTGGAAACAAGTGATGTTCAATTTGATAGTTTAACCCCCCACAATACCAAGCGGCCAACTTACTTTTGGGCGCAAAGTTGGCCGTGGTCTCCACCTGATGTATGGCCCATTCGTTGTCGATTTCGCCCGTGTTTTGATCGGGGCTTGGAAAAGTGTTGTCTTCTACGATATGCGCCAATTGAAAAACGGTGGTCATCGAAATGCCAAGCACAACATGCACGAGCAGGAAAAAGATCAGAACATGTAAGATCGGGTGAAAAAACATAGGCAGCACCAGCATATAACCAAAGTAGAAAAACTTGGTCAGAAAAAAAAGAACGGATTCACCTACTGGAAGAGGTGGCAACTTGTAGTCGCCAATCTTTCGGGTGAAAAATTTCTGAAAATCACCACTCGTGACCCATAACAATGTCATCAGACCGTAGGCCGGAAAGGCGTACCAATGTTGAAACCGATGACAGGGCTGCCATGGTTGTTCGGGGTTAAAGCGAAGGATTTTGAAAACTTGAACATCGTTATCAAGCGCTTGAATATTGGTATATGTATGGTGCAAAAAATTGTGCTTATGCCGCCAAAAAAAGTTGCTGCCACCAACAAGGTCGAGCGTAAAGCTCATGGCCCAGTTAAGGCGTGCGTTCTTTGAATAACTGCCGTGAGCACCGTCGTGCATGATATTGAACCCAACCAGCAAGAACCCCTGCGCAATTGCAACTGCAGAGATAACCGCCAATATCAATGACGAAGCAGAATATAACAGCAAGCCATAGGCCCCTACCAACCACCCCAAAATAAGGACGGTTTTCAGAACCATGCGCCAGTCGGTGTTTTTGGAAATACCGTTTTCTTCAAAAAAGTGGTCTACGCGCTTCCTAACCTCAGCATGGAATCCGACGCGCCCCGGAAAAGAGATCTTTGTCATATAAATTTCTTTACTATCCTATAGAAGAATTTTTATTACTTTTGTCTTTTTTCTTTTTAGCTTTGTCATCCAGTTTCTGTATTTTTTGTTTCTTGTTCTTATCTCGGTCTTTCTTGCCTTTATCGCCCATTTTGATTCCTTTTGTGTGTTAAACGTTAGTACTCTATTTTTAACTCACTTAAGACAGATCACTCGCAGGGACATTTGCTTTGTCTCACGACACACCTTAATATACCTCAGAATCACACCCACTACCTAATCAATTCTCTCAGCTCAGATAGACACCCTGCTGAGTTCACATCATTCTAAGGACCCGACCATGGCCACAGTTACCCAAAACCTCGAAAACCGAACCGCAATTGTCACAGGTTCGGCACAAGGCATTGGCAAAGCCATTGCCCAGCGTCTCACAGCGGCAGGTGCAACCGTGGCCATTGCCGACCTCAACCTCGACAACGCCAAAAAAACAGCCCAAGAAATTGGCCACAACGCCATTGCCGTCCATCTTGATGTGGCCAAAGCAGAAAGCGTTCAACAAGCAATTGACACGTGTCTGTCAACTTGGGGTCACATTGACATCTTGGTCAACAACGCGGGTATTGTGGGGTCTGGCACCCCCGTTAAAGACCTTACTGAAGAAGATTGGAATCACGTCTTAAGCATCAACCTCACCGGTGTTTTTCTTTGTTCGCGCGCAGTTTTACCCACCATGCTCAAACAAAAAAAGGGGACCATTGTTTCGGTCGCCTCCATTGCCGGCAAAGAAGGTAATCCAAACATGGCACCCTATGCCGTCTCCAAATCGGGCGTCATTGGTTTTACCAAATCACTGGCCAAAGAACACCTTCACGACGGCCTGCGTATCAACTGTGTTGCACCCGCGCTTATCCAAACCCCCTTATTGGACGGTGTTGAACAAGACCAAATCGATTATCTCACTTCTAAAATTCCCATGGGCCGCCTGGGCCAACCCGAAGAAGTTGCCGCCGTGATCCACTTTCTCGCCTCAGACGACGCCTCATTTGTCACGGGGCAATGTTATGATTGCAGTGGTGGTCGAGCGACGTATTAAATAGATTTTGGGTAACGAGACATCCAAAGGTTTCTCAAGTACACAAAGGACAACACAATGAAGCGCAAGAACAAAGAATCGAAGCACCAAGAAAATGGATTAGAACCCAGTCACTGGATGGTCACACGGCGTGACGTCTTAAAAGTGTCGGGTTTGCTCATTGCTGGACTTTCTGTGGGGGCACCCATGACTTATGCCGCAAACATGAATAACAAACCAAAATTGCGCTTTGGCATTGTAGCAGATGCACATTATGCTGATGCAGACCCAAGAGGTGTTCGTCATTATCGAGAATCGTTACCCAAGTTGGCAGAGTGTGTCACATCTATGAACACTCAAAAAGTGAGTTTCCTTGTTGAACTTGGCGACCTCAAAGACCAGGGCAACCCGGCCGAAGAAGAGAACACCTTAACCTATCTCGACACCATTGAAACCGCCCTCGCTAACTTTGAAGGGCCTCGTTATCACGTCTTTGGCAATCACGATGTAGACAGCATATCGAAAACACAGTTTTTAGCGCACACAGAAAACACGGGCATCGCAAAGGACGCCACATACTATTCATTTGATGCACACGGTGTACACTTTGTGGTGCTTGACGCCTGTTATACCGCCGATGGATCTGACTATGACCATGGCAAATTCAGTTGGAAAGATGCCAACATCCCAAAAGAAGAATGCGATTGGCTCAAGAGCGATCTGGCCTCCACCGCCAAACCAGTGGTTGTATTTGTGCATCAGCAACTTGACGGCGAAACGGACCTCTGCATCAAAAACGCGGCACAAGTTCGTCAAATACTACAAGAAAGCCAGAAAGTGCTCGCCGTTTTTCAAGGACATAATCATGCAGGCCATTACAGCCATATTGAAGGCATTCATTACTACACTATAAAAGGGATGGTTGAAGGATCTGGCGAGGAGAATAATTCTTATGCCACGGTGGAAGTACATGAGGATCACAGTGTTGTCGTGACAGGCTATCGCAAAGCCATCAGCACGCATATGGCAAAGGGATGATTACACAGAGGACACACATGAAAAGTTCCATCGACAAATCAAAAACACCCCCCCGAAAAGTGGTCATCGGCACACTCATGAAAAAATTTTGGGGAGATTACCCTGGCCTTTCTAACCGCCTAAATGACCTTGGCAATTGCATCGACCAAATGGTTCATCGTTCTGCCGATCAGGGTTATAGCGGCACATTGGATCTCGTTGTCCTTCCCGAAAATGCCATTTCCGATGAAAATGCAAAAACCGCTTCAGACAGATGTATCCCCTTCGATGGCCCAGTACACGAAATCTTTCGCGCCAAAGCACGCGCGCACAACACCTACATCATTGCCCCTCTCTTTCTCGATGAAGCAGGCACCTATAGCAACGCCGCCATCTTGGTAGACCGTTCCGGCGACATCGCAGGCATCTATCGCAAAGCACATCCCGTACTGCCCAGAGGCAAAACAGAATTCGAAGGCGGTGTGATCATCGGAGGCGACCACCCCGTCTTTGACTGTGACTTTGGCCGCATTGGCATTCAAATCTGTTTTGACATACACTTTGACACGGGCTGGCATACCTTGGCCGAAAAGGGTGCTGAAATCGTGGCTTGGCCCACCCAATCGCCCCAAACCATCATCCCCGCAACACGTGCCATGCAGGGTCCGTATTACATCGTCTCCAGCACCTGGCGAAACAACGCCACCCTTTTTGAACCCAGTGGCCTCATCGCCGCACAAACTGAAACCGATCCCATACTCGTTCACCAGATCGACCTAAGCTACGCCATCTTGCGCTGGCAACCCAAACTCCAACAAGGCGCGTTGTTTACCAAACACTATGGTGATCGCGTGGGATACCACTATTCTGAGCGTGAAGATATGGGGTTCTTCTGGTCCAACGATCCAAACCTAACCATTGGTCAAATGGTGCGTGAATTGGATATGGAACACGAAAGCGAACTTTTTAATCGTTACCAACAAGGGCTTTAAGGAGCACTTATATTGAAAGCTCAGATATAAATGAAAATTCGCGACGCAGCCAAACGAGGTCAGTTGAACACTGTACGCTTTGGGCTGCTGTGGGACACTTTCAACGACACGGCCAAGGACACTATGAATTGGCCAGTAAACTGCTCCAAATGGGCTTGGACATCAATCACAACGACGGACGCACCTTGCTGCACGGGTTTGCCGCACATGAAGACGAACGCGGTGTCACTTGGCTCTTGGCACAAGGTGCAGACGTGTCCCAGAAATCAACCGATGGATCGACACCACTCCATTCGGCAGCCAAACGAAATACGGGTATCAAAGTCATAGAACGCTTGATCTCGGCAGGTGCGTCTGTTAACGCTTTGGACGAACAAGGTTTAACACCCATTGATGTGGCCCTTCAAAAAGGGCGTCAGAAACTGGCCGATGTAATGATCGCAACGACCAATTAAGAATCCTCCGCAAATCATTCAGGGCGGACACCAAAATGAATCCACGACAATGACACCTCAAGCAACCCTCGCGATATTGAAGGATTCGCCGAATATGTCCCATTCTGAAATAAAAAAAGCGGCCACTTGGCCGCTTTTAAATTATACCCAAACATGTACGTAAAAACCTACTGAATCAAACCACCTACCCCAAAGGCCGCGCACCAAATACCGCTCGCATATACAACAGCACCCAGCCCAAAAGCGTGACCGCAACAGACACACCCACAGCGATAGCCACCAGCAACCAACCCGAGGGACGGTTCTCAGGATTGTCATACGGATTGCGCCTTGGATCGTTGGATCTCATTTAAAATCCAGAGATAAATTTCTTCTACAAACGGGCGCGAGACACCGCACCCTACATATAATTTAAAAACCCACTACCCCAACCGTTCTTCAATCCACCCCGCCGTTTGTTTGTACGCCGCATCCAAATCATCAATGGGCGACTCCGCCCCACCTACATCCACACCTAAGTGCCCCTTAAAACCCACCAAATCTAAAGTCTCAAAAAACAAATCCCAATGGATCACACCTTCTCCGGGTGGCAAATGCGAAACGTGCCCACCGCCTGTATCGGACAGGTGTATATAATCGACAAAGTC
>JBLHJX010000258.1:0-7885 GCA_047619225.1 Candidatus Latescibacterota bacterium | reverse complement strand
TGGCCTTCGACTCCTTCCACGAAGAAGGCCAATTCATCGCCGCCGACATCTGGGAACGCATCCGCGAAACCGCCGATTTGGCCCATCACGACATCGCCGTCTTATATCCACAACACGCCATTGGTGGCGAACTCGAAAAAATATTCATGACCGCCAATGTACCCTGCCAAATGGCACACAAACGCGGCCTATTCGATCAACCCATCATCAAACGCGCCCTCTCTGTTTTGCGCTATGCCCTCGACGGTGAAAACGACGCCAGCCTCGAACTCTTTTTACGACGCGAACTCGAAGGGGTCGATCCAGCCCTTTACCCCGCCATTCGCAAATTTCAATACCAAAAAAACATCACCACCTTCAAACAAGCCGCTTTTTTATACCCCCGCACCGTCTCCGAACAAGAAGGTTTGGAAGTCTCCCGCGCTTTAGGCCTTGCAGGCGTCGTCCACAACGCCGTGCAAAGAGGCGCCGTCTCATCACTGCCCAATCTCGTCGACGACATCTTAGACCAACTCAACACCTCAAACTTGCCCTCATTGCAAAACCACCTCAACCACATCATTGATCCCCTCACTCTGCCAGAGATGAATACCGTCCTTGAACGCACCCTGCCCCTTTATCGCAAAGGCGGCACCTTTTACATCGCCTGCCGCGACGAAGTGTTACGCCACCTACTCACCACACTCATTCGCGACGCCCTCTCTCGCCCCGGTGTCACCATTCGCGAAGCAGATCCCGGCAGTCGTTTGTCACTCGGACCAGACGCCCTTGTCCTATCATTTGACCAAGAGCCCCCCAAATCGGCCACTGCCTTTTTGCATCTGGGCGCAATGGCCACCCAAGTCGGCCCGATGTTAATCGCACTCAAATTTTGCCAAGCCATTGCCTGTGCCGACATCCCAACCACACTCACCGACTATACCGTCTTAGACATTCGTGCCACAAACGACAACCCAGAACACGCAGAAATTACCGAAATAGGTGCCATTCAAATTCGCAACGGCGAAGCAGCCGATCATTTCCACACCGACATCAGCCCACAAAACAGTACAGCCGATGCCCCCACCTTTCAAGAAGTCTACCTCACCCTACAATCCTTTGTTGGCATCGATGTTATTGTCTCTCACAATGGCTACGCATTTGACTTTCAAGTGCTTGCTCGAGAAGCCCGGCGCAATGGCCGTGCGCGCTTGCCCAACCCCACCTTAGACACACTGCCCATGGCACGCTGTTATTGCCCAACTGCCAGCGCAGACCTAACCCAATTGTGCGAACGCTACCACATTCAACCCCTCGAAACCGAGCAATCCACAAGAGACACGTGCCAAACCTTGCACCAAATCTTTGAAGCCATGAAAACAGAACGCGCGTCTCGATACCGTCGCATGAAATTTGAGCGCATCTTAGACCAAGTTGCACTCGGTATGTTATTCCAAAAACGCTATGCCGACGGGTCCCACTTTTCTCCCGAAGACCACATACACTTCAACCTCGGCGCGCAAAGACTCCTGGGCCCTGCCAATTTATGCATTCGCAATCTCGTGGAAAAATTTCCCCGTTTAGACACCGACCGTTTGCGCAACCAAGCCCGAATGCTTTTAGGTGAAGATCCCCGTCCCGAAGTTTTGGCCCTGCACGCACCCGATCAAATTCAACGCTTTCGCGACCTCTCCGAACGGCACGGTGCCCACGCCATTTCTTTACAAGACGGCATTCGCAACTTGCTCGACTTTGCCGACCTCTATCGTGTAGAAGGCGAACTCGTTCTTCGCAATGCCATCCATCTGCTCACCCTACACGCCGCCAAAGGATTGGAATTTCGCGAAGTCTACATCTGCGGTTTAGAAGACCGCATGTTGCCCAGTGCACGCGCACTCAACAGCGACAACTCCAAAGAAATGGAAGAACAACGCCGTCTCTTATATGTGGGCATCACGCGCGCAATGGACCGTCTCACCTTATCCAGTGTGCGCCACCGTCCAGGTCGCAACCTATCCCCCTCTCGTTTTTGGGAAGAACTGCAACTCGAACGCAACGAACCCTCATCATAAATATCCATCTATCGGGCAATCAAAAAACAGCACATAATAACAATGACAGAAACTATTATTTGCCCTATTTTGGGTAACTCATTTATCAACCGGAGAAAGTCCTGAACAACAAAATCTACTTCATTTCTGATGCCCATTTGGGGTCGTCAAAACCACGACGATCAGAAAAAGAAAAAGAAGATGCCCTGATCGATTTTATGCGCGCCATTCAAACCGATGCCGAAGCACTGTACATTGTAGGCGACCTTTTCGACTTCTGGTTTGAATATCGATCTGCCATATCTTCCACAGCGGCACGGGTTACCTGTGAATTGTATGCACTTGTGCAAGCCGGTGTGCGTGTCATTTACATACCCGGCAATCACGACCTTTGGCCCGGGCATTATTTTTCAGACCAATTGGGCATCGAATTACCCAGTGATCCTGTCACTGTCACCCACCAAGACAAACGGCTCTATATCACGCACGGTGATTCCTTCCGCACAGATTGGAAATTCAAACTCAGTCGTTATGTTCTCAAACACCCATTTTCCATTGCCCTGTTCCGGCTCCTACATCCCGACCTTGGCAATTGGTTGGCCCGAAGAACGTCCGCCTATTCAGAACTACGCACCAAAGTAGACAATCGACGAACCATCCAAAATGCAAATACCGTCTATATGACAGGTGCAGAAAAAATCATCCATACAGGTTTTGACATTGTCATCTGTGGGCATTATCATCATCTCAAAAAAATACCCATTCAAAAGGGCACGCTCATTGTTTTAGGCGACTGGATGCGATACGACAGTTATGCCATACTTGAAAACGGAAACATCACGCTACACCAATGGAAAACGGCACCAGAAACCTACAAAGACCCCCTACGAGATAAGCACACATAGACGTTGGAGGACCCCATGATTCTCAGTATCGACCAAGGCACCACAGGCACCACCGTACTCATACTTTCAGCCGAAGGTGAGATCTTAGGACGCGGATATTCAGAATTCCGCCAAATCTTTCCACAACCTGGGTGGGTGTCTCACAATGCAGAAGAAATTTGGGACACAACCCTCAAAGTCATAGACTTCGCCATCAAAAACGCGGGGATCCATGCCACAGATATCAAAGGTATTGGCATCACCAACCAGCGAGAAACCACCGTCCTTTGGGATCGCGCCACCGGCAAACCCGTACACGATGCCATTGTGTGGCAATGTCGGCGCACAGCCGATTTATGTGATCGCTATCGCGCTCAGGGTCTGCAAGATACCATACGCGAAAAAACAGGCCTGGTCATCGACGCTTATTTTTCAGCCACCAAAATCATATGGTTGCTCAACCATATTGACGGTTTGCGCGCCCGCGCCCAACGCGGCGAGATTTGCTTTGGCACCATTGACACGTTCTTGTTATACAAGCTCACAGGAGGCACAGTTTTCGCCACAGAATACACCAATGCCTCCCGCACCATGATTTACAACATTCACGAGCGCAAGTGGGACAATGAATTACTCGAAACATTCGACATCCCCAACACCCTCTTGCCCGAAGTGCGCCCCTCATCGGGCGACTTTGGCACCACTATAAATTTAGACGTCTTGCCCGCAGGCATTCCCATAGGTGGTATCGCAGGCGACCAACAAGCCGCCCTCTTTGGCCAGCGCGGTGTGCAAATAGGCGACATTAAAAACACCTATGGCACCGGTTGTTTTACCCTATTCCAAACAGGCGCACAAGCCATTCCTTCAAGTCACGGTCTATTAACCACACTCGCATGTGATGCAACCGGCCAAGTTTCCTATGCCTTAGAAGGTTCCGTATTCAGCGCCGGATCTGCCGTACAGTGGTTACGCGATGGTTTGGGCATCATTCAAACAGCCGCAGAAACCGAAGCCTTAGCCGAGTCCATCACCGATACGGGCGGTGTCTATCTCGTTCCCGCATTCACCGGCCTGGGTGCCCCCCACTGGAACGCCAACGCACGCGGCACCCTTGTGGGCATCACACGCGGAACCGAACGCGCCCATCTGGCACGTGCCGCCTTAGAAGCCATCGCCTACCAATCTGCCGACCTGGTTACTGCAATGTCTGCCGATGCCAAACAAGCTATGACCAGTCTCCGTGTCGATGGAGGAGCCGTCGTCAATAACTTTCTCATGCAATTTCAAGCCGACATTCTCAATGTGCCCGTCATTCGCCCCAAATACATCGAAACAACTGCCCTCGGTGCAGGCATGTTGGCAGGCTTGGCTACCGGTGTTTGGAAAAGCCCCGATGCCCTAGCCAACATCAACCCGCCCGAACGCACATTTGAACCCAACATGTCACAGGATCAACGGGACACGTTATTGGCCGGATGGCAAAAAGCCATTGACAAAACACAACAATAAAGATGTTCAGATCCCATAAAGCGTAAAGAATAACTTGACTCATATTCTTTTCTCTTCTTTCTTTCTCCCTTCCAATCTCTTCTCACCCGTCATGCAATAAGGAGCATATCATGGCAAAAGCAAGTGCACGTCACATCCTCGTTTCATCCGAAGAAATCTGCCAAGAACTCAAAGAAGAAATTGAAGCTGGCGCAGGTTTTGCCGACGTCGCAAAAGAACACTCACAATGCCCTTCCGGCAAAGAAGGCGGCGACTTGGGCGTCTTTGGCCCCGGTCAAATGGTCAAAGAATTTGACGAAGTGGTCTTCAGTGGCGAAGTGGGCACCGTTCACGGCCCCATTAAAACACAATTTGGTTATCACCTCATTGACATCACCACACGAACAGAATAGACCCTCATTAAAGTGCGCAGTACCATCCTTCGTGACAAACGGTACTGCGCACTTTTGTCTCTAAACATCCGATTAAACCACACCAAACGCCATCGCGAGCCCTTATGCCAACCGAACCCTATTTATCGCCACCACAAATCATCGCCCCACCCACAGAATCATATGCCGACCAAAATCGCATGTTTCAAGGCATTCCAGGCATCGAATGCGCGCCCAATGGCCGCTTGTGGGCCACGTGGTATGGCGGTGGCACAGGTGAAGACGGACACAACCACATCTTACTTGCAACAAGTATGGCACCCAACGCGTGGTCCAACATCACCCTTGTCATAAACCACCCAGACAACGGACTCGTAAGGGCTTATGATCCCTGCTTGTGGCATGATCCACACGGCAAGCTGTGGCTATTTTGGGCACAAGGATACGAAAAGCATACCGATGAACGCAGCGGTGTATGGGCCATCGTCACCGAAAACTCTGATGCAGAACATCCCACTTGGTCAAACCCCACACGCATTTGTGACGGCATCATGATGAACAAACCAACCGTTCTCAAATCTGGCGATTGGTTATTGCCCGTCGCAAAATGGTTTCAAGAAGGCAGTGCCGGCGTTGTATCATCACCAGATCAAGGAAAAACATGGTCACTTTTGGGTCAAGCCAACGTCCCGAAAAAAGAGGACCGCAGTTGCGATGAACATATGATTGTTGAACGTTCAGACGGCTCCTTATGGATGCTTATACGTACAAGCTATGGCATTGGCGAAAGCGTTTCTGTCGACCACGGCAAAACATGGTCACCCGTAGAACCCTCATCCCTCCAGCACACCGTATCGCGTTTCTTCATTCGTCGCCTCCAATCGGGCAACCTCCTCTTGGTCAAACACGGTGCCATTGCCGAAAAAACCAAGAGATCCCATCTCACAGCCTTTCTCTCCAAAGACGATGGCACAACGTGGGACGGTAGCCTGCTTCTCGACGAACGTCTGAGCGTATCATATCCCGATGCCGTTCAAGCACCCGATGGCACACTCTATCTCATTTACGACTATGATCGCCGAGGCGACAAGAAAATCCTCCTCGCACAATTTACAGAAGAAGATATTTTGCAAGGTGACTGTGTTTCTGATCAAGCAAAATTACAAATACTCATAAACCAAGCCTTCGGCAAAATACCAAGCAAAACATAAAGGATATCATCGGTTATGAAAGCAAATGCCGTCGTCTTCACCGCACCCAACACGGTCGCATATCAAGAAGTCGCGTGTCCCGATCCTGAATCCAATCAGGTGGTCGTGCGTGTCACCCATTCTTGGATCAGCAACGGCACCGAGGGCTCGTTCCTACGCGGAGAACGCATCGATGGCGACACCGCCTATCGCGAAGGCGACCCGTGGCCCTTTCCCATCATTGCCGGATACCAAAAAATTGGCGTGGTCGAATGGATCGGTGATCAAATAGAAGATCTCGAAGTAGGTGAAACAGTCTTCTCAACGATGGGCGCCGTCAACGGCATGTTCAAATCACGCGGGGGTCAAGTCTCCCCATCTATTGGTGGGCGCGAAGGGATTTGGAAATTGCCCACAAACATCGATCCCCTCGCCTTTTCTGGCATGGTACTCACCCAAGTGGGTTACAACTGCGGCGCACGCCCCCCCATCAACGCAGGCGAAGGTGCCGTTGTCATAGGCGATGGCATGGTCGGCCACTGGGCCGCTCAAACACTCGCCTACCGCGGCGCACACGTCGTGCTCATAGGCCGCCACGACGACCGCCTGGCCAAATTCAAAACAGGCCCAACCTGCCACACCATCAACGCCAAAAAAGAAAACTGGCAAGACGCCGTTCGCGACCTCATCCCCAACGGCGCACAAGTAGCCGTAGACACCGTCGGCTCAGTAGACGGCCTGAATAACCTCATGCCCTTAATGAAACGCTTCGGTCACCTCGTCTCCGCAGGTTTCTACGGCACCCAAGACGCCCTCCCTCTCCAACCCCCACGCTACAAAGAACTCTCTATCGACCTCGTCTCCGGCTGGTGGCCAGACCGCATGGCAAACACCCTCGACCTCATCGCCAAAGGTCACTTAGACACCCTATCTCTCATTACCCACCACTTCCCCGTATCACAAGCTGCCGACGCCTGGGCCCTCATCGAATCCAAACGCGAACCCGTCCTTGGTGTTATCCTAGACTGGCCCTAATCCATCACCCTGATTCCTTTTCCCAAACCATGCCTCTCCAACCCGAACAGTCATGTTCGCTCTTTTCGAAGGACCCATCATGAAGATCCTACAGTACGAAGCCCCCGGAAACCCCGTCTGGAAAGACGCACCCACACCCGAACCAGAGCCCAACCAAGTCCTCATCAAAGTACTCGGCATCACCACCTGCCCCCACTGGGACCTCCACATCATGGACGGCGAGCAGATGCTACCCGGTTTGCCACTCACCTATCCCTATACCGCTGGCCAACCCGGCCACGAAGCCATGGGCGAAGTCATCAAAGTAGGCGCAGAAGTCACAACCCTCGAACCCGGTATGCGCGTCGCCGCCTGGCGCGACCAAGGCCAAAATCGCACCGGTGCCTATGCCCAATACGCTGTCTTCGACGCCGACAGCCTACTCCAAACCCCCACCCTCGTCCCCGAACGCATCGCCTCTCTCGAACTGGCCATGTGCCTACAAGTCTCCTTCGACCGCCTCATCAAAATGGACGCCGTCGAAGACAAACGCTTTGGTGTCAGCGGCCTCGGCCCAGCCGGCCTCATCGCCATCCAAATGGCCCGCGCATATGGCGCAAAGGAAGTCATCGCATTCGACCCCTTAACCGAACGCCGTGAAATGGCCGAAATGCTCGGTGCCGACAAAGTTCACGCACCCGATCCAGCTGCTTTTCCCGAAGGCCGCTTCACCGATCACGCCTTAGACACCGCCTTAGACTGCACCGGCCTCAAAGTCTCCATCGAATACCTCATGGCCCGCACCCGCGAAACCGTCTCCATCTTCGGCGTCCTACGCGAAGAAATCGCCTTTGGCCCCAAAAACTGGAACCGCAACTTCACCC
>JBLHJX010000257.1:0-7890 GCA_047619225.1 Candidatus Latescibacterota bacterium | reverse complement strand
GCAACATAAGACCGCCATGCATCAACAGGTTTGCCTTCTGCCAGTGGGCGAACGCTCGTGCCCAAAAGATGTGCGGGTGCTTCAATCTCTGCATAATCGCAGAGCGTTGGCAAGATATCCAGCCCTGTCGAAACCAAATGTGACGCGTCTGTTTTCCCTGGTGGAATAATACCCTTGTATTTCATGATAAAAGGAACGCCTACCGACTCTTCATACAACAGCCCTTTTGAGGCCAATTGGTGGCTGGCATCCATATTGCCATGATCGCTGACAAAAACAATCAGCGTATTGTCTTCAAGACCACGCTCTCTGAGTCCATCAAGAATCATGCCAATATGCTGATCTACCTGCTCGGTCAGACGGCAATAAATCCAACGATATATGCGCCATTCTCTTTCATCATACGCTTGGCGCATCGTAATTGCCGGGGTGGGCGCATGGGGGCTCATATGCGCTTCGATAGCAGCAGGTTCATCTTCTGGAATACCATAATTCTCAGGAAGAGGCGGCAATTGATCTAAGGGCAAAGCAGATGCTTCTTGGTAAAGCGACAACACATTGAACACATCTTTGCCCTGATGAGCGGCATATGCAAAACATATGTCGTGCGGATTGATAAACGATGCCACAGCAAAAAAGGGTCTGTCTCGCTCTTGTTTTATAAACTTGAGACAAGTCGCAGGTAAACCCCCTCGCTCATCTTTATCGTACACATCATAACCGGCATTTATGGGGTTCAGCGCGTTGCACATGTGAACCTTACCCCCATAAAACGTGTCGTAACCCGCCCGCTTCATCATCTTACCCATGGAATGATTATCCACCTCACGGGGAAGTGTGCCAATCTCCATACCCGGTTTGTTGTTAGATGCACCAATACGCCCTGGCATCATGCCTGTTGCCATGCTTGTGCGGCTGGGCACACAAACTGGGTTGGTACAATACGCACGCTCAAAACGCATACCCTCTCGTGCCAAACGGTCCATCGCCGGCGTCTTCAGCCATGCATTGCCGGTGCAGCTCATCATACCTGCATGTTGCTGATCTGTCATAATGAACAGAATGTTAGGCCTGTCATTCCTTTCCATATGTTCCTTATCCTCTGTTGTGTCGCACCAAATCGTCCTGCCTACCACCTGCACTTTCCCATCATTATTCCTCAGCTTTATTCCCCACCCACGCATTCAGCAAAACCATCACATCTGCCAAGTGCTCCTTGTAATTTTCACCAGGCTCATTTCTGACCATCGCAAAAACCAAGTGCTTTTCTGGGTCAACAATAAAAGGTTTCACAGCATCTACCCTCCTGAAGCATTGTGTTCACACCACCGCATTTGATCGGGTCTCATATTAAAAAACACAACGTATGATACAATGATCTATTCGGCATGCCTAACGGTTTGCATATCGATAAAGTCAGGTTTGAGAGGCTTGCATTTAATAAAACAAAGGCCCGACAAAATCAGCTGTCGAGCCTTTGTTTTTATATGTTTTTTGTGTCTTAGACATGATGCATGAGCAAATGACACTGTAGTCATTCCCAGCTTTTAAATCAGCTATTCGTAGCGCGTCCACAACCGAATAACTTTCACGATTCGTTCAGACTCAAGAACTTGATAGACAATCCTGTGTTGAATATTGATGCGCCGGGAATAAGCACCCAAAAGATCTCCTACCAGCTTCTCGTATGGCGGTGGATTTTGGTATGGATCAACCTTGAGAATATCGATCAGTTCAACAGCCTTGGTTTTCAACCCTGATCGAGCGAGCTTTTTCGCATCCTTTTGTGCTTGTTTTGTATAAACAATCTCCCAAGTCACCAGTCAAGTTCCTTGGAACATTCCTCTACACTTTCTGCCAGCCCCTCTTTAATCGACTCTCTCATACCCGGAATAGAAAGCAAGTGTAATGTTTCCTGAATGGCGTTCCAGTCGCTCTCAGAAAGAAGCACGGCATTAGTTCGTTTCCCTGTAATAACGATTGGCTCATGGGTGTCTGCCGTCTCGTCAATGAGACTATATAGTCTAGTACGTGCATCTGTTGCATTGAGAATTGTCATGATATCTACCTCCTCACACAAACGTACGCCATACCGTACGCACAGTCAAACTCTTTCTTTATCTATGGATTTCATGTCTGATACGGCCGGCTTTCCTGACGATCTTTCTCCACAGATTCAAACCAGTTTTCCAGTTCCACAAGCATCCTATGCAATCGATCTGGCTCGTCACCTGCCAAATTGTTCTTTTCACCCGGATCCGCTTCCAAGTTATATAACAACGAATTGTGAGCTCACCATTGCCCATATGATACAATACCCCAAATTCGGTAACGATGTGTGCCATACCCACATCCAACCCGCACATTTCAGTATACAACGATCTATTGGGCATATCTAATGCTTTGGATATCGATAAAAATAGGGTATGATAAACTTGTATTTACCAAGAACAATAGCCCGACAAAGTATCCTGTCGAGACAATGGAAACAGCAATAAGTAAGCTTACCAAAAAATATCAAGCCACAGTACCCAAACCAGTAAGAGAAAAACTGAAACTCCATGCCGGTGATATCATTGCTGTTGAAATTGATATCATCAAATTAAGAAAAGCAAGGCCCATCGACATTGAATTTGCTTCTGCACTTGTTCCTACCCTGAGTGAATGGGAATCACAAAACGACGACGAAGCATATCATGACCTATGAACCGTTTGATGTCGTTGTTGTGCCATTTCCATTTACCGATTCCGCCAAAGCCAAGAGAAGACCCGCTTTAGTACTGTCCCGTTCCGACGCTTTGATGCCCTTGGTCACAAACCGCTTCGCAACCGCAACGTCATCAAATCATCAGCCACAATATCCTCTTTTTGTGTCACCAGCATTGAAATATCCTGCCCGGCATTAAAAACCCGACCGTTAAATTCAGGCACCGCCAGTTGTACCAACGCCACCAAAGTTTGGGCACAATCTTCAGGCACACGCCCATACCCTTCTGCAAGTCGCTCATTCACAGGCAACCACTTTCCATCGGGGTCTAACTGAGCGATCAGCTCTGTCATCTCGGTGCGATTAAAACCAGGATCAATTGCAAAAACCATGACAGACGACCCCATACGCTCCAAGTCGCGTCCAAGCGTATCTGTCAATCGCAAGAGTGCCGCCTTTGAACAGCCATATCCCGATCCACCTGTTATAGGACTGCCTGCACCACCCCCACTTGTATTGATAACAATCCCCGCATCTTTTTTCATCATATGGGGCAACACGGCTCGGGCACAAAGCATACTCCCTTTCAAATTCACCTCAACATCTCGCCACCACACTTCTGGATCAACTTCCCACACGCCACCAACAGTGCCAAAGCTGCCTGCACAATTAAACAGCACATCGATCCCACCAAAATGATCCAATACCTGCGTCACCATCCCTTGCACCTGGTCTAAGTCTGTAATATCCACCGTCACAGCCAAGCCAGAACCGCCTTGCTTTTCAATCAACTGTATCGTCTCCTGCAACCGATTCTCTCGCCTGCCACAACACACGACGTGTGCCCCAACTGAGGCACACGCCAAGGCGGTCGCTTGCCCAATACCCGAACCAGCACCCGTAATGACAATGGTTTTCTCTTTCAATTCCATAAACTCTAAAACTCCTATTTCGAAAGACCTCCGTTACTTTGCCATGATCCGCAATGCGATATCTTCTGCAAATAACGGCGACGTCAGTGTCACTTTTTCACCATCAGACCGAAGCGAATCAACACGCTCGATCCCACCGATATGTGTATCCACCCATTCAACTGTATAGGTGCCAATGGGCAAGTCGAGTTTCAAATCAACACGCTTTTCATCCATGCCCTCCGTTTCCAAGTGACAAACATAAACGGCATACTGCTTCCCCACTTCAGCCAACACAAAAGCATTAAGCTCTTCAGACAGCCCACCCACAATCACCTCGTTACTCGGTGCCATATGAACAAAATCAAAACCGTGAATAAACGTGCTTAGAACACCCAATTGAGATCTTAAATCTTGTGTACTGCTCCCCGGCTGATCGGGATGTTCAAACGTGCCATCCTCATATCCAACGGCAAACGTATAATCCAAATTGTTATACAGTGCCCCACCCGACAAAATGAAAGCCCAGCCTTCTCGCCGATAATAAAAATCGCCCGTGCCCTTAAACCCCGTCTCATTATCTCCAATCACCCGATCTAAAGCATAGTTCATCGCAACCGTGTTTGGCGGCCAAGCATAATGAAAGTTGAGAATTGAAACCTCAGGGTGCACATGTTCAACCTGCTCTTCTCTATTGGCAATGTTTAACGAAATCAGATGCCGAACACCCAACTCTCTCTCTTTTGCAACAATTACATCAATAATATGTTCTTGCCAATCCATAGGCACTTTGCGGGCATACGGCTCGTTCATCACTTCATAAAACAAATTGTCAAAATCTTTCAACTCCGATACAACCTTTTGCACCATCGCCTCTTGCGCAGCGAGCAAACCTTCGCTTTTATCGAGCGTGTATACCTCTTCACGAGAGACATCGCCCAACCCACTGATATTGTTACGCGCATTCATCGGGCTCAACTCCCACATCTCGTCTCTATAAAATGGGCAAAACAAATTGACCTCAACAATAACACCACACACGGCAGCTTGTGATACAAAGTCTTTCAAACGTGCAAAATACGCCGTATCCCACACCATCAAATCAAACTTATTACCCCCATTTTCATAACCCGGCGCATCACTGCGTGCCCACGGGCATATAAACTTCCCGGCTGCAGGTGCAAGTGTGTTCTGAACAATTTTGAATGCCCCAACAGGTTCACAATAAGCCCCAACAAACATTCGCGTATTGTTCAAACCATCTTTTGCAAGTGTGTTCAAATACGTCACATAATCAAAGTCGGCATTCAGCACCACACCATAATGTTCAGCCGAAGTGACCAAAACAACGGGCTTGTCATCCAAGATAAAATAGTGCGGATTGTCGGGATGAAGCCGAAGAGGTTCTGCATCTGCTTTAGAAGGGAACAACAACACTGCAAGTGCCAGCAAAATCATAAAAAAAGAAAGTGTTTCAACCATGATCATCTCCTCTTGCGCCCGAGTTCCAACAAACACGCATCATCCAATGGCTCAATCGGTTTAAAGTCACGATGAGCAATCCACTCGGGTCGTTTAAACTGGCGAATGTGATTGTCCACATGACACAAGCTCAGATACACAATCACCCGATCCCACGGGCTGATGTTGGGTGCCGATGCATGCACGAGTGTTGAATGAAACAACAGCATCGTACCCGGTTTGCCCTTGGGCGCAACAATCCCCCCTTCGTTCGCCAAACGACGCACCGTTTCCTCATCCAGTGTCCAAAGCGGGTAAGACGTCGTCGATGTATCATGACCCGCCTCGATCACACCCTGTTTGTGGCTACGCGGAATCAGATAGAGTGGCCCATTGAATTCTGTCACTTCGTCAAGGAACAATGCAATATTCATCGCCCGTGCTTCTGGCATCTGATCATCGCGCGACCAAACGCCATAATCCTGGTGCCACTGCCAAACGTCCCCATTAAAAGCAGCCTTCCCGTTGATCTTATACTGATGCATGTAAACCGGCCCACCGAGCAGTTGCATCACCGGCTCAATCAAGCGCGGATGGCGACCCAAACGACCAAATGCCTCGTTGTAAGTATGTGCCGCAAAAGCCGTGCGAACTGCTTTACCATCTTTTTCGCGCCAAACCTCTTCGCGATGCATCGCAAAGATCTTCGGCAATTCACCCTTGAGAACATCGATCTCTTCTTGGCTAAACAGATCGGGCATCAACACCCAACCTTCGGTATCAAACTGCTCTAACTGTTCTTGTGTCAGTTTCATAAATATCTTCCGTTGGGCTGTCTTTGTTTGTTAGATGCTGCTATAAGTGCACAACCTGGCCGCTCTCGACGCTCTCATTTATCGCCATCGTAATGCGATGCGTTTCAAACGCGTCGGCGTAAGAACAGTACACCGCCTCTCCATCGCCACTGCGCACCGCGTCCAAGAACCTGCGGTCTTCCGCTTCATACGGTTTGTTGGTATTCTGAATCTTCTCCTCGCGACCCTGCGTTTTCACAATCAATTCACCATTGTTGTGGGTGACCACCAATCCGTCGAGCATAAAATCCACACCCGTACGAAAACCACCCGGTGCCAAGTGACCCGTGCCAGCACACAACACAGCACCATTGTCAAAAGTCACCGTCGCAACAATGTGGTCACAAATATCGTGCTTCTCCCACTTCTTCGAACCGATGCCCTTCGCACCCTGCGCATACACGCTAACAGCATTCGCGCCTATTAGGTAGCGTGCGATATCAACCACATGGGTCGCCTGCTCATTCATCTGCCCACCACTTTGTGCCTGTTGTCGCCACCACATCACCCCAGGAAAATTGCCGATCCAATAAGCAAAGGCCGCAGAGACCGACTTGCCCGCCATACGTTCACGTGCCGTCTGTGTAATGGCCGCACTCCGCCAGTTATAACCCACCGCACTCACCACCCCAGCCTTCTCAATTACCGCCTTGATTTCGGCCGCCTTGGCCAGATCGACACACAACGGCTTCTCGACAAACAGTGCCACACCATGCTCGGCGGCAAGCATCTCCTGGTTGGTATGCGCAAACGGCGGCAAGCACACATACACAGCGTCCAGCGCAACTTCGTCCAACATGCGTTCAGCACTTGTATACGCCGCACCGCCATACGAATCAACCGCACGTTCAGCAGCTTCTTCATTAATATCGCAAAAAGCCACCAAGTCCACGTCATCCCAACGCGACAGATGATTGAGATGCCCTCCGCGTGCAATATTACCCGTACCAATGAAACCAACCTTAAGTTTCTCTATAACCGCCATGATGTCTCTCCAAATAAATGCTCATTTTTTCAAACGAATTTAGCACAATTACGCTTCGGCCAAGCACGCCTTAAGATACGCGACCGACTTTGGCAACGCGATTTCACCCGTGTCACTCAAACCACATTCAAAAGCCATATACCCATCAAAGCCAACTTCCTTCAACACCTTAAATGCAGCGGTAAAATCAATATCTCCCGAACCGGGCTCTTTGCGCGTATTGTCCGCCAAGTGCACATGCCCCAACACATCGGCAATGGCCCCAAAACTCTTGGGTGTGTCTGGCTGTTCAATATGCATATGAAAAAAGTCGGCCATCACACGCACCCCAGTGCCACCAATAGCGCGACATAAATCTGCCGCCTCCTCAACATCGCGCAGCGAATTGGACTCGTATCGGTTAAGCGGCTCAAGCAACAAGCACGCACCAGCACCTTCGGCGTAGCGAGCAAGATCTTCAAGCATACACCGCAGCATTTCGATCTCGGCCTCGTGTTGTGTCTTCCACGGCGACATATCAGGCACACGGTCATTGCGATTAAAAATCGGCACCGAAATGGGGCCCACCGCACCCAACTCGGCAGCAAGAGTAATAAAACGTTTCAACGTGTCTGAACACGCCCGACGGCGTTTGGGATCGGGATGAACCATCTCGGCTTCAAAACCACCGCAGATAGACGAAACCTTCACCGGGCTGTCTTTCAACGCCGCCCGACGCTCAGCCAAACCAGCCTCGTCGTTTAAACGCGCACCCGCCAGTTCCACACCTTCAAAACCGTATGCCTCAAGGTTGCGCAACTTTTCGGCAAAAGTGTTGCCAGGAATCAAACCTTCTTGACATGATAGTTTCATCGATCCATCCCCTTTAAATAAAATTATGCAACGACTATATCAACCATACGTGATCGTGCCCGTTCAACACCCTCGCGATCGCGCAAAACGGCAACTAAGTCATACGTGTTAGACGCCACA
>JBLHJX010000256.1:0-7893 GCA_047619225.1 Candidatus Latescibacterota bacterium | reverse complement strand
ACCTTTAATGAAGAATCCTTTGTTAAAGGATTTGGGCGCGACGAACAACTCTGGCGGGAAAACCAATTCTATGTTTGCGATGAAAACAACCAACCCATTGGCACCGCAACCGCCTGGTCTGTCCAAAAAGACGAACACCCCACACCCCAAGGTCTGGTACACTGGGTAGCCCTCTCCCCCCACGCCCAAGGCAAAGGCCTATCCAAACCCCTCATGTCTGCCGTATGCCACCGCCTTCGCGATCGCGGCTTCGAACGCGCTTATCTCAGCACCTCATCGGGGCGTTTACCTGCCGTTGCCCTCTATCTCGCATTCGGTTTTATACCCTATATTCGCAAACCCGAAGAACGCGCAGCCTGGAGCCACATCAAAAAACAATTAGGCCCCCGTGCAATAGGACTTGAAGATTTCTAAAAATCGTATTTTATTGAAAGCATCAAGAGGCCAAATGTAAGAGATTAAAATCTTTATATCTCACCCCTTTATGTTTTACTTTTGCCATCTCATGTTCATGATTCTGCTTTCTAACTTTTATCCAAGGAACCCCAATGCAACTCTTTGACGGCAGCACCCTCAACAACTGGGCACCTACTGGCAACGCCGAAAGCTGGACCATTGATGAGGGCTGTATTCATTGCAAAGCACTCAAAGGCAAAAATCTCTATTACACCCAAGAACAATTTCAAAACTTTGAACTGTCCCTCGAATTCAAACACACCGAAAAAGCCAACAGCGGTGTGTTTTTCCGTTGGACCGACCTTGAAAACCCCGTGCAAACAGGCATCGAAATTCAAATTCTCGACACCCACGGGCGGGAACCTGCCACCACACATTGCAGTGGTGCCGTCTACGATCTACAAGCGCCCACTCGCAACACATGCAAACCTGCGGGTGAATGGAACACCATGACCCTCTACACAAATGACAACATCATTCGCGTCACCCTCAATGACGAACAAATTGTAGACATGGACCTCAACCGCTGGACAACACCCGGCCAAAACCCAGATGGCACCCCCAATAAATTTGAACGCGCCTATTGTGAAATGACCGAAAAAGGCTACATTGGTTTGCAAGACCATGGTGGCCTTATCTGGTTTCGCAACCTCGATATTCAAGCGTTGTGATTTACTCACAATAGGTGCAGGGGTTTTCTGCCCGCCTGCTTTCCGTGCCGAAAATCGCAGGGCAAAGAAACCTTGCCCTACACGTCATACTTTTGTGGACGAATTGTTCATTGCCCATTGTCCACTATTCATTGTCCATTGCATCCCTCGCCGGGGATCGTCAAATCAATCTTTTTTGGATATATTGCCAAAATGGAGGCATTATGATGACCGTCCGGCATTTTTTTATATCTATCCTCATCGTGGCCACAGGTTGTGGATCACCCATCCCCACCGTGCCAGAACAACAAGAACAAGGTCTAAGATACGACCCCAGCCAAACCATTCTCATTCATGAGGGCAATTTCCTCATGGGGTCAAATGAATGGGCAGACCCCGAACGCCCCGCCCATACCGTTTTTCTCAACCCCTTTCGCATTGACAAATACGAAGTCACCAACGAGCGATATATCTTTTTTTTACAAGATGTTTCAACACTTGAAAATGCCGCAGGCAATGAACTTGTCGATATCGATGACAACGATCTTGGAATTGGCTTTACAGACAATGGTTTAGAAGTCTTAGACCCCACCAAAACCAACCATCCTATTATAGAAGTTTCTTGGTATGGTGCAGCGAGCTTTTGTTTTTGGGCAGGCGGTCGGCTCCCAACCGAATCTGAATGGGAAAAGGCAGCGCGCGGTGTAGAAGGCCAACACTTTCCCTGGTCTAATGAACCCCTCACGGGAAGCCTTGTAACCGGTTGGGCAATTGAAGGACCCACTGCAAGCGTAGGTACGCACGACATAGACAAAAGCCCCTACGGTGTTTTTGACATGGGCGGCAACATTGCCGAATGGGTAAACGATTGGTATACCTCAAACTATTATGCCGATAGCCCAGAGCAAAATCCCTTAGGCCCAGAAGAAGGCACACACCGTGTGGCCCGTGGCGGTGCAACATCTCCTTATCCACAAGACATGCGTGCAACCGTCCGTCGCCGTTATCGCCCAGGCACCACCAGTCGCGCCATCGGGTTTCGCTGTGTTTATGATGTGGAGTAAAAAGCGCATCCACACGTGTGTATACACAGTGACCCATTGTTTCACCCTGTCAAAACTGTCGCATCATGCCCACTCAGTAGGTTCTTATGAAAGCGTTAAGGATTTTTGAAACATTCACAGGATATCCTACCTGATGGCATACCGAGGCCGCAAAAAATTCATATTTTGGAATTAACCACAAAAAAGGAGGCAACCTGTTGGTTGCCTCCTTTTAATTTATCTCCACTTACTAACTCAATCACTCGTTTACAATCTGCAACGGCTGAGAGAGGATCATGTTCAAAACATCCGAACCTCTTATGGCATCACCGTCACGGTCCACGTATCTTTTTTGGAAGGCGACTTTGCTTTTAACAAAATGCGCGTCAACTGCTCTGTTTGCCAACTGCGCGACAATCGCCGATCATCCAATGCAACCGCCTCTATGACCACCTCAAATTTCTGAGCATCATATGCAATCGTTGCACTGCCAAACTTTTCGCCATCGCCTTTTAGTGCCAGTTTGCCAAGTTCTGCAATCGTCACATCACACGGCGTCATCAGTATCAAAGTCATCTCTCCTGACACTTTATCTAACGCATATCCATCCACAATTTCTACACCTTTGCCTCGTTCCAATCTTACCGTGCGCTGCCAAGATTTCACACCCGCTTCTTTGGGATAGGCACCTGCAATGTCCAACGAAAATTGTGTCATCCGATCTGTTTTTTTATAGACCACATCTTTGGCAATAAACTTTCGGCCCTCTTTCTGCATCACCCCATTGATGGTTGGCAAATTGTGATAGGCCGATTGCATCGTCCAAATTTCATACCGCTTGCTGCTAAACGTCTGAGCTGTATAGGTGCCCACACCCGCATCAACCAGCACAGGCAAGCCATCGCGATACACAATGAAACTGCCCACGTCATTGTGGTTGTGACTCTCGGCATTGTGCCCACCTTTACCTGCCACATAGAATCCTTTGGCCGTTCCCTCTTCATCGCGCGCGGCAAACACCTGCAAGTCGGGAAACCACACATCGCGTAAATGAGGTTGTGCACCTTTTACGTCTAGTATCTCATCAGAGTGAAACAGCGCATACAAATCGCGATATCCATCCACACCACCACTGCGACGCCCTTGCCGTTGCTCGTCAGCCCAAGCCCCAAACGCCATCATCTTTTCGTCATCTATACGCTTGCCATATCGATACACCAACTCTGCAGAAACCCGATTGCGCACACTGGCATCGGCAAAATTGACAAAATACGATCCATCAATATGCGCCCGATAAATATAGCGTCCAATATCCTGAATCAACGCATTGGAATACACTTCAAACTTGCCATCGGTCGCACTGTACATCAACTCCAAACAATCAAACAACGATGCACCCGCACGCCCCCAATATCCAGGTCCCTCGTCACACCCGCCATCTTTGGGATACGGATTTAAAAAATTATCCACCACCTGCAAAATCTTCTCTATCGACTGCATACGCCGGTCAGCATCCTTCTCCATCAACAACACACACGTCAACCAATTGGAGCAGATCCACGGATTCCAATTGTTCACACCACGACCTCCAAAACCCATCCACCAAAAATCATCACGTTCCAACGCCGGTGTCAAAGTCTGTCGATCAATCTCACGTTGAATGCGTGGCACAACCAACGGCGAAACCGCATCCAACTTTGGCCCCAACAAATACACCGTCCAAGCCAATTGCGCAGCAGTCTCTGCCGAAAACAATGCCACAATGGGCTCTTCACGATCAGGCAACCCTTTCCCTGCCTGTTGCCCACCCACATGTGCAGGCACACCCCACCACGTCTCTTCACACGTAGCCCAAACGCCATTCACAATCTGATCGACAAATCGACCACTGTCCTCCACACACTCCGCCAATACCAAATCTTCTAACATGCGTCTCCGTTGGCTGCGTAAATTTTGATACCGGTTGCGATTGCCATTGCGCGCAAAATCCAAAAACACATCGGCGGGCAACGCGGGCCAATCGTATTTTAAGGCTTCTTCGCCACGGTCCATAGCCCGTTTGCGATAATCCTCTGGCAAAGCCTCCCATGCCGCTCGATCTTCTGCCTTGGGAAATGGCTTCCAATCATCGGCAGACGCAACAATAGACGCCAATTGCTCGGATGTAAACTTATTCTGCAACAAATTGGGTTGTGCAAATACCGATGCTGCCCAAACAATTCCCATAATCAAAACAACAAAATACCGGATCATAAATTCTCCCTTTTTTATTTTGTACATTATTTATAGAGGCTCTCAGTTACCTTGAGACAATATTTTCATAAAATACTGTTTATAAAAATCTTATGTGTACTTTTGTGATTTTTTAGTCCCAGCAAAATCCTAACCGGAAATTACTCGCATCAGTTACCCAAGTGAGGTATATTGCACAATACTCACTATAATCATTTTTTTCTTGCAGGGCCTGCACACAGTCTATCACAACAACCATTCGGAGATCCTAAACAATGGACATCCAAAACAAAACCCAGTCGCAGCGCACAGAGGAAATAAACGCAGAGCGCTACCGATTACTGGTCGAAAATGCGCCCATATGCATCCACGAGATCGACTTACAAGGCTGCATTACTTCGATGAACAATGCAGGCTTGAAAATGATGGGAGCCGAAAATGAGTCCAAAGTTTGCGGTTTGGCCTATTTAGACGTAGTAGCAAAGGAGGATCGCGATCGCATCAAGATCTTACTCGATCGCGCCTATGAGGGTTACCCGTCAGAATTTCGATTCCAATCTGAGGGTGAAAACGGGCTGTTCTTATTCGATTCCAGCTTTATCCCCATCAAAGACAGCGACGGCAACGTGATCAAGCTCATGGGGGTCACCCAGGATGTCACAGAGCAGATGCAGACAGAAAAAGAACTACGAGAAGGGAATGAACGATTCCATCAGTTAACAAACAACATCAGCGAAGTCTTTTGGATGACTGAGCCAGTGAAGAATGAGATGTTATACATCAGCCCGGGATATGAAAAGGTATGGGGACGCACGTGTGAGAGCCTTTACACCACGCCCAGAAATTGGATTGATGCGATTCATATTGATGATCGCCAAAGAATTCTCAATGCAGCTCTAACAAAACAGGTAACAGGAGAATACGATGAAGAGTATCGGATTGTACGACCCGATGGAACGATCCGATGGATATACGATCGTGCTTATCCTGTGCAAGACGAGCAGGGAAATGTTTATCGAATTGCCGGCATTGCAGAAGACATCACGGAACGCAAACGTCTGGAAGAAGAACTCAGAAGGATCCAGAATATGGACGCACTCGGTATTCTTGCAGGCGGAATTGCCCATGACTTCAATAATGTTCTCACAGGCGTAATCGGTAACCTCGCAATATTGGAGACAAGCTTAGACAAAGAAAGTGAGAGTTACGAGTTTGTAGTAGATGCAAAAAATGCTGCAAATAAAACCCGAAGTTTAACCCAGCAATTGATGACCTTTTCCAAGGGCGGTGTGCCGGTAAAGGAAAATGCATCTTTGATTGAACTGATCGAAGAAACAGCAAAGTTGTGTTTGAGTGGATCAAATACAAAACCCGAATACCACCTGCCGTCAGACCTGTTTACAACAAAAATAGACAAAGGTCAAATTGGCCAAGTTATTCAGAATTTAGTCATCAATGCTGATCAGGCGATGCCTGAAGGTGGCACATTGATAATAGCTGCAAATAATCTTGAGATTGGTGATAACGATGTCGTAGGGTTATCAGCAGGAAAATATGTGAAAGTCTCTGTGGGAGATCAAGGAATAGGTATACCAGAAAATTTATTGGGCAAGATCTTTAATCCTTACTTTACAACAAAAGACGCGGGTCACGGATTGGGTTTGGCTATTTCCTATTCAATTGTAAACAAACACGACGGTTATATTACTGCACGCTCTGAACCAGGTATTGGATCAACTTTCGAATTTTATTTGCCAGCATTGAAAAAAGAAATCATCAAGAATGAGAAAAAAACAAAAGCATCCACACAGGCTACAGGCAGAATTTTACTTATGGACGATGATGAAATCGTGCGTAGACCATTTAAAAAAATGCTTGAAATGTTGGGTTATGAAGTGGACAATGTCCAACATGGTGAGGAAGCTCTCATTGTATATCAAACGTCTCTTGATGCGGGAAAACCCTATAATGCCGTAATTATGGATTTAACTATACCCGGTGGAATGGGAGGCAAAGAAGCAATTCAAAAATTACGAATATTACATCCCGAAGCGCGTGCTATTGTATCAAGCGGCTACTCCCACGACCCGGTAATGGCACATTACAAAGAACACGGTTTTGATGCTGTCATTCAAAAACCAATTATCATGGAAGACCTTACAGATGTCTTACAGAGTGTCTTGTTTGACACCTGAGTTCAGGCTTCTTCGGGATAAAAATCTCTGAGTGCTTTTTCCACCTGCTGATATTCTTTTAGCACATTTGACGCATCATCCAAAATATTGGAACACAATTCAAACGTAGTCACACACTTGTGATCAAATAAGCAGTTTCGTTCAAATAATCTACACGGCCTGCAAAACGACCATTATCAGTCAACACATCTTCAGACACGATGCCTTCAATTTCAAAACCCTCTTTAAACAACGCACGCACTTCATCATCTGGCACCGAAAACGGCGGTCCACTATGCTGGTGCTGCGGATAATCAATTGTCACCAACAACGATTTTGTCCCCAGCGGTACTATCTCATGCAAGTGATCGACATAAGCTCCTCGCATCTCAGGTGGAAATGCAATCAACGCCGCACGATCGTAGACCGCACCCACACCGTCTAAATCACTCGCAGTCAACTTAAACTCGTCGCCACACAAAAGCGTCACCCCCGCACCTTCCCACCGTTCAAATTCACCTTGCTTCGATTGCTCTGCTTTTAAACCATTCTCTTCAAAAAAATCACGCACCGCAATCGGGCTCCATTCCGTCCCGATCACCTCGTATCCTTGATCCCGCAGCCAAACCATATCCACACTCTTGCCACACAAGGGCACAAACACTTTTGCGTTCGTATCTACATTTAACCGATCCCAATATTGTGCCAAGTACCGATTCGGCTCACTCTGATGAAACCCTGTGCGCCCATTCTTCCACCGTTCGTGCCAAAACTCTGCGTTCATAAATATCCAATCTCGGCTTATCTGCTGTCCATTTAAAATTATCCCTTGTCTTTATTCATCTTCTCCACCACAAAATCTCGACACGCCGCAACTTGTGATTCATCCAACCCGTGCAACACCATCGGCCCATCAAATCCAATTTTATCCAAGAGATTCATATAATATTCATAATCCAACACACCCGTGCCTGCCGCCAACTTACCCGCCTCCCCATCGTGATCCAAATCCTTCGCGTGTGCGTGTACAATATCCTCACCCAACAAATCAAACGCTTCGTCCAACATATCGTGCATCTTCGCCAGTTCACCCTTGTGATAAATATTCGCCCCATCAATCACCACCTTGATCCGATCCGACCCCACCTCATCAATGATCTTCCGCGCCTTTTTTGCCGAATCCACCGTATTGGCCACCTCAGGCTCAAATGCCATCAGCACATTGTTCGCCTCAGCAATCTCCGCCGCCTTCGCCATTGACACCACCAAATCGCGCCACGCATCAGGCGTATTATTATCTGGGTGCGGTCGCCACATCCACTCCGTATTTCGCGTCCC
>JBLHJX010000255.1:0-7897 GCA_047619225.1 Candidatus Latescibacterota bacterium | reverse complement strand
GGATGTGGATATTGAGATTCTTGTTCCTGGGCATGGCGAGACTTTGCATGGCAAGGATCGCGTTCAAGATTGGTTGCAATGGCAAGTTGGGTATTTGGCTGCCGTGCGGGATCGGGTTCAAAAAGAGTTGGCTTCAGGAAAAGATGCGGTAGCAGCGGCTGAAGCAGTGGACTATAAATCATATATTGGTGATCGCTTGCCAATAGACCGAAATGGCATGCCAAAACGACATCGCAATACAGTAGATAAGATTGTAGGAGAGGAACAGGTCGGTTAATTTCTAATTGGGAGTGATTATGGAGGTAGACGGCGAAACACGCGTTGATCCAAAAGAGTTATTGGCACTGTCACAAGCGGTTTTTGAAACATGTGGCATGTCTACCGAAGATGCGCATTTGTTGGCCGATTCGTTGGTGGATGCCGATTTGAGCGGTGTGCATTCTCATGGTGTTTTGCGGGTGCCAGAGTATACAAAGAAGCTGACTGTGGATGGGGTGGATCCCAAAGGACGTCCGAGTGTGGTGAAAGATGAGGGGGCGTGTTTGGTGGTGGATGGGAACAATACGATGGGTCAGATCGGTGCGTCTTTTGCCATGCAGCAGGTGATTGCTCGGGCCAAAGATATTGGAATGGCTGCCGCGGGTGTGCGTGGGAGTAATCACTGTGGGGCAATGGCGTATTTTGCACGTATGCCACTGGAACATGATATGATTGGCATTGCCACCACCAATGCATTGCCTACAATGGCACCGTGGGGTGGGGCAGAGCGGATATTGGGTATTAATCCGTTGGCTTTTGCCATTCCCGCTGGAGAGGAGGCGCCCATTGTTTTTGATGCGGCATTTAGTGGTACCGCACACGGTAAGATTCGTGTGTACCAGCAAAAGGGATTGACGTTGCCCGAAGGGTGGGCTGCCGATAAAGAGGGTGTGCCCACGACAGACCCTACAGAAGCGATAGACGGATTACTTTTGCCTATTGGTGCATTTAAAGGCGTGTCGCTGGCATTGATTATGGGGATTTTGTCTTCAATGTTGTCGGGGGCAAGTTATGGCACTGAATTGGGCAATATGGAAGAGGGACCAAATGCAGGTGAAGACGGGCATTTCGTAGCGGCTATTCGGGTGAGTGCATTTGAAGAAGTGGATGTGTTTAAGGGGCGTGTGGATAAAGCCATTCAGCAGATTCATCACAGTCGTAAAGCGCCCAATGTAGATCGTTTGTATGCACCAGGTGAACCCGAAGCGATTCGGCGAGGGAATTATCGTCGAGAGGGCATCCCACTCAATGATATAACCTTAGGGGATATCAAAGAGACGGCGGATGCGCGCGGCGTGCCAACCGAAGGTTATGCGTGGTTGTAAGTGCAACGTAATAGGCAAAGTCGGTTACGGGTCGTAGGTCTGCAGGTCATGAGACATAAGGTCAGTTACAGGTTTTGGTCATATGGACCGATGATCGATTTCAATGCCGTGTCATGTTCCGTATTCTGAAAGGAATACATTATGTTGAAGTTGGCGATTGTGGGATGTGGTTGGGCAGGGTCGCGACATGTTGGGGCGATTCGAGAATTGGATGAAAAGGTTGAGGTTGTGTGTTTGGTTGACAATGATGAAGCGTTTGTGAAAGAGAAGGCCGATGAATTTGGCATCCCAAAGGTTTATACTGATTATGCGGATGTGCTAAAAGATGTGGATGTGGATGCCGTGGACATTTGTACGCCGCATCATCTGCATTGTGGTCAGGCGGTTGCGGCTGCCGAAGCGGGTAAGCATGTGTTGGTCGAAAAGCCGATGGCACGAACGGTTAAAGAAGCCAATCGGATGATGGCTGCAGCTGATCAAAATGGCATTCGTTTGTATGTTGCCGAAAGTGCTGCTTATACACCGATGGCAAAGTTTTTGCGCGAGGTGGTACAAGCTGGGAAATATATCGGTAACATGGTAGCTGCGTCTTTTGCTGGTGGATTTCGCGCCACAAATTTTGGTTATCCTGGGCGGCGTGCCTGGTTGACTTTGCCACAATCTGGAGGGACAGGTACGTGGATGTTGCACGGCATTCACAGTATGGCGCAGGTGCGTTACATTTTGGGTGAAGTCGAGACTGTTTATATGCGGGAACATCACGCGGCATCATTTGAACGGCCCGACCTTGAAGGAACTATGACGGGCATCTTGACAATGGTCGCGGGATATCAGGTGTCGGTTTTGCAAACGTGTGAGGCGCGTTTAAGTGGGTCGCTCGGTGGATATACGCTTCATGGGGACCAGGGCAGTTTGCGTGCAACCGCCGATGGGTGCCACGTATTTCCCGCAGACGGTGAGCCGTTTGACGTGGCGTATCCCGAAAGTGCGTTGTCGGAATATGCCTTAGAGTTGGCGGCTTTTGCCGATTATGTGGCTGGTGCTTATGGCCCAACGGATGGGGCGAGTGAACGGCGCAGTTTGGCTGTGGTTCAGGCGGGGTATGAGTCGGCTATGTTGGGGCAATCGGTGGTGTTGCGGGAGCGGTTTGGTATGCTTTAGCGACGGGGAGAAGAAAAAAGATAAAAGAGAAAAGGCTTCTTCTTTTATTCTTTGGCTTTGTTTGCAATGACATGGGGGGCCAAAGATTGTGTTGATTTATCCTTGCTTGATGGGGTAGATTTATGGTAGACTATAGGCCACTCATTTAAAGTGTGTCGGAACTTTTAGAAAGGATATTTTATGGCTGCACCATTAGGGTTACAATTGTACACGCTTCGTGAAGCCGCTGCTCAAGATTATGAAGGCGTTGTAAGAAAAGTTGCTGAGATTGGGTATAAGGGCGTTGAACCCGCAGGTTTTCCGGGTACGACGGCTGAAGCCGCAAAGAAGCTTTATGATGACTTGGGTTTGGAAGTGACGAGTGCCCATTTGCCTTTGCCTGTAGGGGAGAAACAACAGGAGGGTTTGGAAAATGCACAAGCTTTGGGCGTCAAGCGCTGGGTGGCAGGGTTGGGGCGAGATCAGTTTGGGTCTCGGGATCAAATTCAGGCATCGTGTGAGAAGTTCAATGAGGCGTCTGCCTTTGTCAAAGGGCACGGCATGACGTTTGGCATTCACAACCATTGGTGGGAATTTTTGGAAGTGGATGGGCAGTTGGTTTATAAAACGATGCAAGAATTTTTGGATGACGATATTTTCTTCCAAATTGATGCCTACTGGGTGCAAACAGCTGGCCCAGATCCAATCGGTGTGATTGCAGAATTGGGCGCTCGCGCTCCGTTAATTCATGTGAAGGACGGTCCCTGCACACGCGAAGCGGATATGCAAGCTTTGGGCGAGGGTATTACTGACTTTCAAGGCATTGTTAATGTGGGCAGCCATGTCGACTGGTGGATTATAGAATTGGATCGGTGTGCCACCGATATGATGGAAGCGGTGGAAAAAAGCTATACATATATGGTTTCGAATGGATTTGCGGCAGGAAACAAATAGTGCAATGGATAATGGATAATGACTCGCTACGCTCGTGAGCGTGCGGTTGACAAGTGATAATGAAAAACAAACCATTGAACCGGAGGCATGGTGATGAGTAAGAAGGCATTGATGGTGTGGGGTGGGTGGGCAGGTCACGAACCGAAGGAATGTGTGGATGTTTTTGCTCCGATTTTGGAGGGGGATGGGTTTGAGGTGGATGTACGTGATTCGATGGATATTTATACCGATGAAGATTATATGTCACAATTGAGTGTTGTTGTGCCGTGTTGGACAATGGGTACGATTGAAAAGGAACAAGAGCAGGGGTTGACTAAGGCCATTCAATCGGGTGTTGGGTTGGCGGGTTGGCATGGTGGCATGTGTGATGCGTTTAGAAACAACACAAATTATCAGTGGATGACGGGGGCAAACTGGGTCTCTCATCCAGGTGGGGTAAGGGACTATGAGGTTAATATTTTACCCGAAATGAAAGACGACCCTATTGTTGCAGGATTAAGTGATTTCAAGATGCACTCTGAGCAATATTATTTACATGTAGACCCTTCGAATGAGGTCTTGGTGACCACTACTTTTGATGGGGATCCTGCGCCTTGGGTTGCCGGATGTGTGATGCCTGTGGTGTGGAAGCGCATGTGGGGAGAAGGCCGCGTATTTTATTCGTCTTTGGGGCATAAAGCGGTTGATTTTGATGTGCCAGAAGCAAAGGAAATACAACGGCGAGGCATTCACTGGGCGGCGAGGTAAAGTGGCGTAAAATGCAGGGTAGAAGATGTGATATACGTGGTTTTGAAAAATGCCTTAGCTTTCTGTTAGTCATGTAAGTTGATATATTATAATTCTTTGCATGGTTTATTGGGGTTACTCAATGGCGAACGGTTGACTTGTAATCGGGGCTTGACATATCAAAAGAAGTTCGGTATTTTAGTCACCCGATCAAACATTGTGTCGCATTTAGGGTGCCGTGGCCAAGTGGTAAGGCAAGAGCCTGCAAAGCTTTGACCGGCGGTTCAAATCCGCCCGGCACCTCCAAAAAAACCGGCTGGTCTCTTTGAGATCAGCCGGTTTCCATTATTAGGATTACGCAGCATAAAAGGTCTGGGACGTCAAGATACTTGACATCATTCCGTCCTTTGGCTATTTTTGGTCTCACATGGTGCCGGGGTGGTGGAACTGGTAGACACGAAGGACTTAAAATCCTTTGGCCGCAAGGCCGCACGGGTTCAAATCCCGTCCTCGGTACCAACTAAAACATCTGTTTTACAAGAGCTTGCACTATTAATTGTGCAGGCTCTTTTTTTGTCCTAAAAAACCAAACATTCTTGCTTTGACTAAAAAATGACTACAATGTAGGCAATATGCGGTTATCCACTACAAGGGCACGGGTTGGCTATACAGAAGCGTAACGAGAGATGGGTGGTGAAGTTCCCCAGCAAAAGTGAGTGATGTTACAAGGGGTTGTATTAGCCCTCTGGAAAAGCCTTTTAAGGTGCTGTTCTCACAAGGAATCCTTTCAAGGGTTTTCATACATTGACTAACCCTTTTAATTTTAACCACTCCCTCAGTGCCTATATTTAGTGAGACAATTTTTACCTGCTCCTTCGCCCTACTATTGCTCAGTAATTTAAAGCCTCTAACTGTCTCATTTAATATAGGCACTGAGGGTCCACCCCTTTTTTAATCAGTTCAGCGGTCCTGTTGTGACTGCGTTCAATGCTTCCACTTTTTGGTTCATCGGAGTATTGCTTCCATAGTATTCAGATTACTTGCGAGCCTTGCGGACAATATTCTCAGGGCGTACTCATGGAATTCTGTGACGATTTCAGGATGCTCCTCTTTCAATTCTTTAAGTGTTTGTTTAGATAGTGTGTGGACCACAGTTTCCGACTCCGCTTTCACCGATACGAGAGCCTCATTGGACTCTATTAGGAAGAAACTAGCTACGCCGATAATACTACCCGACCCGGCTCGGCGAAGGCGGTGGGGCTCATCATTAACTCCTTGCAACAAGACGGTGAGGTCTCCCTCTTCAACAAAAAACAATGCGCTTTGTTTATCGTGTTCCCGGAGAAGGTGGTCGCCCGCCTTCAACTCGCGTTTGGACAGGACGCTTTTGAATCGTTGAGCTTGCACTTGGTTGGCAAATATATTAGCTAGAAGTTCATCAATTGGGTGGTGTGCTGGTCGAGGGTCAATACCCAGTCCCTGTAAAAGGCGATCTTCACACCACTCTAGCGAGCTGTCCAAATCTGTGAACACTTCGTCCACAACGGCATCGCCATCTGAGAAGGTTTCCTCTTGAAAAAAAAGAAGCACATCCTCATTCAGGCCGCTAAATACTAAGTGCACATCGTACTCGGTGGCTAGTTGTTTGACTTTAACGAAGCTATGTAGCGCCGATGTATCTAACCCCGAGACCAACTGAAAGTCCAGTAATAGATAGGTCAGTGGTGTCTTTTTTTCAGTCAACAACTGGGTAATTCTATTGAGTAGTCCGCTTGCCGTGGCAAAAAAAAGGTAACCCTGGAGCTTGATGATTTGCGTTTGGTCACCTTCTCGTCGCAATGTCTCGTGATGCGATGCAGGGCGTTCGATATTGGCGTGCATATCGGCGCCCGAAAAAGAGTGGCGCACCACATCAATGTGACTGTACTTCACTATGAAAAGCACCGCCGATGCTGCAATGCCGACGGCAATTGCTTCGAGAAAACCGATAGTTTCGACAACCAAGATAATCAGAATTATGATAGACATATCGGATTTGGAGAGCTTTCCAAAACTTAGAATGACCCAATCATAGAGGAATGAAAAACCGATAAAGAGCACGAGGCCACCGAGAATGAACTTGGGGAAATAAGACAGCATTGTCGCTCCAACCGTAAGAGCTAAGAAGCAGACTAGGGCTACGACAAGCCCAACTAGCCTGCTGTCGCCCTTCATACGGTGTCCTAGAGTCGAGAGGCTTACATATGGGTAGCCAATGAGGCCACCGACAAATGATGCGCCGACATTGGCATAACCTGCCGTTCGCAATTCTTTGTTCAGGTCGATATCTATCTCAAATGTGGATTCCAATGCAGTTAAATTGAGCAAGATTGAAATCACGGCTATAGTGACCATTGTTGCAATCCCACCCGCTTGTTGCCAGATTAGTTCCCAGCGGATTTGCATGAGGTCATCAGAATTTAATGGTTGCCACAAGCCCTCTTCTCCGAACGGTTGTAAAAGGTATCCCAGTTCAACCGCATGATCGATAGAAGTGTTCGTTACCTGCATAATTGCATAAAAGACCATCAGGCCGGTAACTATGAGGCCAGGCATAACTAGGAAATGGTTGAAGCGAGTGGTGACGATCATGACGATCGCTGCGTAGAGAACCCCCGGCCACCAGAGGTTGATGTCTGCCATTAGTTCCGGCAAGCGACTGAAATCCAGCGGTACATTGCCCATTACACTAAAAGCCCCTTTGAATAGAAGCCAGCCAGTACCTGCGAGAAAACCTCCAATAACGGGATACGGAATGTATTGGACCATCGAAGCCAAGCGCCAATGGCCAATGGCAAAGAAGACAAGAGCAGCAAGGGCTGTCGATAGGAATATGATCACAGCAACGTGGAGATAAACCATATCGGGAGAGTTTGCTGTGGCCAGGGTTGATTGCATTGCACTAATCATGACGACTATGATTGCCGTTGGATTATCTTGCGGTAATGCCACTGTGCCGCGAATAGCACCGAATAGTGCTGATATTACCGCGATGATAACAGCGCCGAACAACATTGCACCCGTCGCGCGAGGTACAAGTACCGCTAAATCCTCGGTAAACATAACTGCAGAATACGAGAACATGAATGTAACTGCCAAGACTCCGGCGACACCCCCAGCAACGATGCTAGGTAATAAGATATTGGGATGGAAGGACTCTCTGAGTTCAGAGGTGAGACTAGGCATATTTACTCCTTTACTGTATATGCTTGCGAGGTGTATTTTGTTGCAAACAGATATTTTAGAGGTTATTGTGTGTAATAAGTGGTTCGTCAGCTATAGCTTATATAAGTATTGTTTTGGACCACTGTCAATGCGAATTTCCACATCGCCATCTAAATACAGATTGACAACGATCTTTTATTAAAAGTGGCATGGAAATCTATTATGTCTCAATATGAACATATTTCCAGTGGCACATAGATTGCTCTCATTAGAATACCTGCTCGCGGAGTGATGCGTACTCTGTAATTGCCTGTAAATCAGCCTTATTTGGCTGAAATCAGCCAAATAATGGTTGCGAATAAGTATGATGCATATTTATACTCAGTAATTTCCGGTTAAGGATTTGCTAGCAGGAGATAGCGAGTTTCAGAATGGTTGATAAAAGGCAAAATCCATGAAAGATTAGAGTTGTCAGAAAAACTACTCTTTCAAAGGAGCCTTGCCAATGT
>JBLHJX010000254.1:0-7924 GCA_047619225.1 Candidatus Latescibacterota bacterium | reverse complement strand
TTTGTTGAGCAACCCTTTCATCGCGATGTGGCACTCAGTGCAGAAGTAAAAGATGTGCTTCTATCGTGGACAGATCGCCCACCGATGATTATTGATGAGTCAGATGGTTCTTTGGAGAGTTCTGTGCTGGCGTTGGATTGTGGTTATGTGGGCACGAGCCATAAAAATTGTAAGGGTGTTTTTAAAGGCATTGCCAATGCGTGTTTGATGGCGTCTCGTAAAGAGAAGGATCCTGAGGGGACTTATATTTTAAGCAGCGAAGATTTGGCCAATGTGGGGCCTGTTGCTCTGTTGCAAGATTTGGCGGTGCTGGCCAGTTTGGGTGTGGCACATTCTGAACGCAATGGCCATCATTATTTTGCGGGTTTAAGTATGTATCCTAAATCGATACAACAAATGGTATTGGAATCTCATGGGATACTGTATCGCAAAAGTGAACAAGGTTTTCCCATATTAAATGTGCGTGATGGTCTTTTGGATTTGTCCGCTGTGGTGGATGCACCTTTTGGGTATGGATTTGAGTTGGATACAACGCAGTTTACGCCTTTGGAAGAATGGACGGCAGATTCTTTGGCATTGTAAGTAATCACAAGTCGCAGGTCTGCAAGTCAAAAAAATATGACGGTTAGAAACAGATCATGAGGGTGAAATGGGTATCGATTGGCAAGCGGTTGAGACGGAAGTGACAGGTTATTTGCAGGATTTGCTCCGGTTTGATACAACGAATCCACCGGGCAATGAAATTTTGTGTGCTGAGTATATTGCGGGTGTGTTAAAACGCGAGGGACTGGATGCAAACGTGACGGCGTCTGAGCCTGGGCGCGGGAATGTGACGGCACTTCTGCAAGGAGGCGATCAACCCACTTTGATGCTGTTGGGGCATACCGATGTGGTGGCAGCAGAGCCAAATAAGTGGTCACGGGATCCTTTTGGTGGCGATTTATACGACGGGTGTGTATGGGGTCGTGGTGCGCTGGACATGAAGAATATGGTGGCGGTTGAGTTGATGGTGTTTTTACTTTTAAAGCGAGAAGGGATCACGCTCAACCGCAATGTGATTTATGCCGCAACCGCCGATGAAGAAGCGGGCAAGGGCATGCACGGTATTGGATGGCTTATTGAAAATCACCCCGAACAAGTGGATGCGCGTTATGTGATCACCGAAGGGGGGGGTGCCGATTTTTCTGTAAATGGCAAACGATTTTTTACTTGTCAAACGGGGCAAAAGGGCATCTTTCGGTTTCGTTTGATTGCCAAAGGTGATCCCGGCCATGCGTCAATTCCCCATGCAAACAATGCCATTGTGAAATTAGGCCGGGCATTAGATGCGATTGCCCAAGCTGATTGGCCAGTGCATGTTTCACCGACATTAAAGGCATTTTTCGATGCCATTGCCACTACGCAAGATGACGAAACGGCGACCTTGTTACATCAGGTTTCAGACCCTACGCAAGCCAAGGCCGTTTTAGATATGTTGCCTTTTGTTGCATCCACACGGGCTGAGTTGGGTGCGTTGTTGTGTAATACAACGTCGCCGACGATGCTTTCTGCTGGCAGCAAGATCAATGTAATTCCAACAGAAGCGACTGCCTGGATTGATGGACGGTTGGTGCCGGGGCAAACTGGTGAGATGTTTTTGGCCGATATTCGGCGTGTCGTGGGTGATGAAATTGATATTGTGGTCGATCAATATACGCCACCTTTGGAGATGGAAATAGAGTCGCCACTTTATCAGACTATCGTTTCTGTGATGGCCGAACATGAGCCAAATGCGTTGGTGGTGCCCTCTTTGATGACAGGGGGAACAGATGCCAAACATATTTGCCCACGCAAACCCGATACACAGGTGTATGGGTTTATGCCCTATTGTCAGATACCTGGGCAAACGGAGGCTGAGTTGATTCACGGACATGATGAACGCACGTCTGTGGAGAATTTGGTGTTTGCCACAAAAATTTTATATGATGTGGTGTGTCGGTTTTGTGAAGACGATGAGACGTGAGAAGATAAAGTCAAAAACGAGCGTGAATCTAAAGTGTCACGTACAAAATCAAAAGAGAGGGTGTTATGAACAAGAAATGGATGTTGGTATTCGTATTGGGGTTGTGGTTGGGGTGTGACAGTAATAGCAGTGACAAAAGTGCACCAATGTCAGGGGGCACAGCACAAGATTTGGGTGGGGTTGCGGTCATGATGCCTGGGGGGTGGGTATCCCAACCGCCATCGAATGCGATGCGAAAAGCGCAATATAAACTCCCGAGTGACACGGGTGATGCTGAATTGGTGGTGACGCATTTTGGTACGGGTGGTGCGGGGGGAGTGGATGCCAATATTGAGCGGTGGAAGGGGCAGTTTTCAGAATCGGATGGGGGTAAGATCAGCAAAGAAACTGTTTCTGGGATGCCGGTGACGCTATTGGATATTCGGGGTTCGTTTGTGGGGATGCAACGGCCCATGGGCGGCACCCAAGCAACAAAAAATGGGCAGCGCATGTTGGCGGCCATTGTTGAAACCTCTTCTGGGGCGTTTTATTTTAAGCTGGTAGGTCCTGACGCGACGGTGACAAAATGGGAAAAGTCTTTTGACCAATTTGTTAAGAGCATGAAACCTTCTGGAGGGGTAAAGGCGTGAAGGTTCTGGTGACAGATTATGTATGGCCGAGTTTGGTTGTAGAAGAACGGGTGCTGTCTGAAATTGGGGTCGAGCTGATTGTTGCGCCCAACGGGGATGAAGATACGTTGGTTGGGCTGGCAACGGGGTGTGATGGCATTTTGACCTGTTGGGCCAAAACAACGCAAAAAGTAATTGAAGCGGCTTTGCCTACTTTGAAGGTGATTGTTCGTTATGGGGTTGGGTTGGACAATATCGACTTGGCATTTGCGACCCAAAAGGGGATTCCAGTTGCCAATGTGCCCGATTATTGTTTTGGTGATGTGGCCGAACATACGATGGCCTTGTTGTTGTCTTTTTCGCATAAGGTGACGCGGTTTGATCGGTTGGTGCGTGGTGGCACGTGGGACATTCAAGCGGGTTTGCCATTGCGCCGATTGACGGGACAAACATTGGGGTTGGTTGGTTTTGGTCAAATTGCACGAGAAGTTGTGCCACGGGCAAAGGCTTTTGGGTTACAGGTTGTGGCCTATTCGCGGTCATTGACACCCGATTTGGCAGCCGATTATGGTGTTGAGGCTGTGGATTTTGATACGCTTTTGAGGGTGTCTGATTTTGTGTCAGTTCATTGTCCTTCCACTGATGAAACGCGGGGTATGATCAATGCCGATGCACTGGGGAAGATGAAACCAACAGCGTGTTTGATTAATACCTCTCGTGGTGATGTTATAGATGAAGCGGCATTGTTGGCGGCTTTGCAAAATGGCATCCTTGCGGGGGCTGCTTTGGACGTTCGGTGCCAAGAACCGCCAGAAGCAGGCGATTGTTTGATTCAGCTGGATCAGGTGATTCACACGCCGCATGCGGCCTTTTACTCGACTGAATCGTTAATCGAATTGCCCGAAAAAGCAGCTTGGGAAGTTCGGCGTGTATTGACGGGTGAACCTCCGATACATTTGGTGAACCCTGAGTATCAAACATAGACGAATAGACGGAATTACTTGAGAGGAGTTATCTGGTGGCAAAACCAAAAGTAGGCATTGTCGTGCGTGAGTCATTGCGCAAACGCATTTTGAGTGATGTGGATTTGGAAAAACTGGAAAGCTTTGCCGATGTTAAGATCAATCCTGAAGATCGCGATTTTTCAGATGAAGAGGCGGCAGATTTTTTGAAGGGTATGGACGGTGCATTTTCAAGTTGGAACTCGGGAGACTTAACCCCCGCTATTTTGGAATCGGCCCCGGGTTTGAAGATTTGGGCATATGGTGCCGGCACAGTGAAGGGTAAAATTTCTGAAGAAGCCTGGGAAAAAGATGTGATTGTGACCAGTTCAGCACCCGTGATTGCCGACGATGTGGCGGAGTTGACCATGGGGTTCATTACCGTGGGTTTGCGCAGTATGATTCCCTTTTCACGGGCGATGAGTGGGGGCGAAAAAAAACCTGATAAAACAACGGCCAAGTCATTGTTTCGACGAACGGTGGGTGTGGTGAGCGGCAGTCAAGTGGGGCAACGTGTGATGCGGTTGCTGAAGCCCTATGAGACCCGTACGCTTTTGTATGATCCATTTATGTCCGCAAATCAGGCGCGCGATGAATTTGGTGCAGAATTGGTCGATTTGGAAACCATGGCACGCGAGAGTGATGTGATCACCATTCATGCGCCTAAGTTGGATGCCACATATCACATGTGGAATGAAACACATTTTAAATTGATGCAGGATGATTGTATTTTTGTGAATACGTCACGAGGTGACAACATTGATGAGGCTGCACTGATTGCTGAGTTGGAAAAGGGACGGTTGTTTGCTTTCTTAGATGTGACCTCTCCAGAACCTCCTGCCATGGACAGTCCTTTGCGCAGTTTGTCTAATGTGATACTTACACCGCACTGCGCAGGGTTGCAGTCGTATCGCATTGGTGCGCGTAAGGTTGAAGAGATTCGCCGGTGTTTTGCGGGCGAAGAACAGTTGTTTCGTGTGACACGGGATATGTTGGATCGGCTGGCTTAGGCAACCTGTTTGCTACTATGTGATGGGTGCATTGTTGAGGCATTAAGAAGAGGTATAGATGGAAAAACGTGCAGATTATTTGTCGTGGGATGAGTACTTTATGGGGGTAGCCCTGCTTTCTGCACAGCGCAGCAAAGACCCCAATACACAAGTGGGTGCATGTATTATTAATGCAAAGAAGAAGGTGGTGGGCATTGGGTATAATGGTTTGCCCATTGGGTGTGATGATGACGATTTCCCTTGGGAACGGGAGGGCGACTTTTTAGAGACCAAATATCCGTATATTTGTCACGCAGAATTGAATGCCATTTTAAATAAAATCAGTGGTGACTTAGACAAATGTATCGTTTATGTGACATTGTTCCCGTGCAATGAGTGCGCAAAGGTGATTATTCAGTCGGGTATACAAGAAGTGATTTATTTGACCAATAAATATCCCGACTCAGATTTGGTGAAGGCGGCTCGGAAGATGTTTGACAGTGCGGGTGTTGCCTATCGTGCGTTGGAGGGGTATCGCCCATCAATTGTGTTAAATTTTAGTGCTTGAAAGGAATTTGGCATGCCCACAAAAGGATTATCTGGTGCCCCAGAACTCTTAAGCCGTTTGAAAGATGAGTTATACCGAAATCGGTTTGATGCGTTGTTGTTGTTTGATATTGACCACTTTCAGCAGGTCAATCAAACCCATGGACGTGAGGTGGGCGATCGGGTCTTAGGGGTCGTGGCTCACTTTTTTGAAGAAAATAAGTGGCGTGGGTATCGCATTGGAGGCGATGAATTTGGGGTCATTTTTTCTGGGGGCAATGATGTGCGTTTAGATGTCTTGGAGCCATTACCTACATTGATAAGGGAAAAAGCGGGTGTGCCAACAACTATTTCGGGTGGTGGCTTGCAACATCCCGGACCTGAATTTGGGTTGGATGCAGCAACGGCGGAAGTTTTGTATTCTACCACACAGCATTTGCTGAACCGGTCCAAGAAATTGGGGCGTGATCGGGTTTTGTGGCTCACAGAGCCGCTTATGGAAGATGTCGATTTGTCAGATATCGCGCTGAGTTTTTTCAGAGGCCTTGCCCAGGTCAATTCGGCATTGGCAAAAGAGATGGCCGTTGAGTCGCGCACAGATTTTTTGACGAGTTTGCACAATCGGCGCGGCTTTGAAGAGGTCTACGAGCGTATGGCAAGACGTTCTCAACGCAGCGGACGCCCATTGGCTCTTTTGTATATGGACTCAGACTCCCTCAAGACGATTAATGATACCAAAGGCCATGATGCCGGAGATCGGTTTATTGTAGATTTATCGCGGGTACTGAGTGATTTATTGCGCGGCAATGACCTTGTTTCACGGTGGGGCTCAGATGAGTTTGCAGCTGTGGTTGAAGATACAACCCGTGAGAAGGCCCTGTCAATTGCCGAGCGTTTGCATCAGTCTATTAGCGATCGCACGGAAGGAACGATGTCTATTGCGATGTTTTTTGGTGTGCCAACGTCACCCGAAGATGCTTTGAAGAAGGCAGATGAGGCGTTGTATCGGGTGAAAGCACGCGGGAAAAATGGTATTGAGATGGTAGAGTGATGGGCAAAGGTTATGATGGGCATTTTTTAGGGCGTGGATAACGCCCTTTTTGCGTTTTGGTGGGCAATTTGTGCGGCTTGTTGTTGGCCTGTTTGTTCTAAGGCATGTGCCAATCCCTGCGACTTTGGGCATCTGGTGTATCCTGGGTTGTCAAACCGGTTCGTTTGCGAGGAGGTGTTTGTTTTGGAAAAGATGAATGTGCTGTTTATTGCTGTGGATGATTTGCGCCCTCAGTTGGGGTGTTATGGTGTGGATTGGATGCAGTCACCCCATATTGATAAGTTGGCAGCGCGTGGTACTGTATTTGAACGAGCGTATTGTCAACAGGCGGTTTGTGCACCAAGTCGGGCAAGTGTGTTGAGTGGGTGCAGGCCCGATACGACGACGATTTATGATTTGCAGACGCCTTTGCGGTCGGTGATGCCCGATGTGGTTACCTTGCCACAACACTTTAAGAATAATGGGTATGAGACGGTGTCGATTGGCAAGATTTATCATCACGCCAAGGATGATTTGGAAGGGTGGAGCCAAGCGCCCTTTTTGAATAAGGGGGATTGGCAGGGGCGTGGGTATTTGACGGATGAAGCGGTTGAGGCGATGACGGAGAATGATGGGATTAATGAACAGCGTGGGGACCAACGACGAGGTTTGGGGCCTGCGTTTGAAGCTGCGGATGTGCCAGATAATGCGTATCACGATGGGATGGATGCTGATACTGCGATTGAAGCGTTGGAGCGTTTGGGCAAGCAAGAGCATCCCTTTTTTATGGCGCTGGGTTTTCACAAGCCTCATTTGCCATTTAATGCACCGAAGAAATATTGGGATTTGTATGATGATGTGCCGTTGGCTGATAATCCGTTTGAACCTGAAAATGCAACGCAATATTCTTTGACGAATTATGGTGAGTTGCGTGGGTATTTTGGAATGCCAAAAGAGGGCCCCATTCCCGATGCATTGGCAAAGCAGTTGGTGCAGGGTTATGCGGCGTGTGTGTCTTATATGGATGCGCAAGTCGGGCGGGTGTTGGATGAATTGGATCGATTGGGCTTGCGTGAGAATACGGTTGTGTTGTTATGGGGCGATCATGGCTGGAAGTTGGGCGAGCATGCAAGCTGGTGTAAGCATTCTAATTTTGAGATTGATGCACGTGCGCCCTTGGTTGTGAGTGCGCCGGGTATGACGGGTGGACAAAAGACAATGGCTTTGACGGAATTTGTGGATATGTATCCGTCGTTGTGTGAATTGTGTGGTCTGGATCTACCGGATCATTTGGAAGGGCGAAGTTTTGTGCCAGTGATGCAAGATCCCAACCGGTCATGGAAACGGGCGGCATTTAGCCAGTATCCGCGCGGGAAGGTAATGGGGTATACGATGCGAACCAATCGTTTTCGGTATACCGAATGGCAAGATCGGCAAACGGGTGTGCCTTTGGCACGTGAGCTTTACGACCATGATCGTGATGCACAGGAGAATGTGAATGCTATAGAAAAGGATACATATGTGAATGCGGTTAGCGAGTTGGAGAAGCTGATGGCTGCCGGGTGGAAAGAAGCTTGATTACAGTGTTTTTAGGCCGATTCAAGGGCACGGTTTTCCTACCAGTCTTTGAACAGGTGCAAATATCGGGCGAAAGTCCTTACGCTGAATAAACCAACACAGGTGATTTATGGACATATTAGGGAAAAAAGGTGAGAGCCGATGCTCATAGAAAAGATGGAGAAAGATGT
>JBLHJX010000253.1:0-7979 GCA_047619225.1 Candidatus Latescibacterota bacterium | reverse complement strand
TGGTAGATTTGGGCATTATTCTGAGCGAGAATATTATTCGTCATCAAGATGAAGCGCCCGAGGGGCAATCTATGATGGTGACGGTTTATACAGCTTCAACAGAAGTGGCAACTGCAATCGTAACGGCCGTGTCTACAACGGTGGTGAGCTTTTTGCCCGTGTTCACATTGCAGGCTGCAGAGGGCAAGCTCTTTAAACCTTTGGCCTTCACAAAGACATTTGCACTCATCTCAGCTTTGTGTGTGGCGTTGTTCATCATGCCAGCTTTTGCACACTGGTTATTTTCTTTGAAGGGTAAAGGTGCATCTCACCGGCTTTATCTGCAGGGGTTGGTTGCGATTTCTGGGGGCATTGTGATCTGGTGGTCTCCCCTGGGGGGGCTTGTGCTGATTGCTCTGGGATTGAATGGTGTGTTGGTCGCTCTGACTGCAAGCCATAAGGTTGGTTCAGAAGGCCTTGTCAACTTTTTTCAGCAACATGGCAGTCATGTCACTGTTGGCATTGTTACGGGTGCTGTTTCTTGGATATTGGGTGAAGCTTGGCGCCCCCTGGGTGTGAGCAATGGTGTTGTTGTAAATTTTCTTTTTGTTTTACTGGTTGTTGGTTTGGTGCTTGGTGTTTTCAAGGTGTTTATTGTTTTTTATCCTCGATTGTTGGGGTGGGGGCTTGAATACAAAAAAACGTTCCTCATCTTACCAGTGATCATGGTTTTGAGTGGTATAACGGTTTGGCAGGGTTTTGATCGCGTGTTTGGCATGTTGCCCAATGGATTGGGAGCGGTTGGTGTGCATATTCGGCAAGCATCTGTGTGGCGCACCTTAACCCATGCCTTTCCGGGTATGGGCAAAGAATTTATGCCTGCATTGGATGAAGGGGCTTTTTTGTATATGCCAACGTCGATGCCGCATTCAGGTGTGGATGCAAACCGTCGTTATTTGCAACAAATAGATATGCGTGTGCAGGCCATTCCAGAAGTGGAGATGGTGGTTGGAAAAGCGGGTCGGGTCGCAAGTGCTTTAGATCCGGCACCTGTGTCGATGTTTGAAAATATCATATCATACAAGAGCGAATTTAAAACCGATCTGAATGGCTACCCCATTCGTTTTCGAGTGGACATGTCGGGTGATTTTGTGCTTGACGATCACGGAGATCACATTCCCGATGATGAGGGCAAATATGTTCGTCAATGGCGCGATCATATTCAATCGCCGGATGATATTTGGAATGAGATTGTTGATGCCACAAACGATATTCCAGGAATGACATCGGCACCCAAGTTGCAGCCCATTGAAACGCGGTTGGTGATGTTGCAAACGGGCATGCGCGCGCCTATGGGCATTAAGGTTTACGGGCCCGATTTGAAGAGTATTGAAGTCTTTGGACTTCAACTGGAGGCGTTGCTCAAGCAAGTGCCATCGGTTAAACCTGAGGCCGTGTTTGCCGATCGGAGTTTGGGCAAACCCTATTTAGAAATAGAACTGAATCGGCAAGCTATGGCACGTTATGGTTTGTCTGTAGGGGATGTGCAACACTATATAGAAGTGGCCATTGGGGGTATGCCGCTGACCACAACTGTGGAGGGGCGCGAACGGTTCTCCATTCGTGCACGGTATGCGCGCGAGTGGCGCGATGACCCAGAAAAGATCAAGCGTATTTTAATTCCCACGGCTTCGGGGGAGCAGATTTTGTTGGGTGATTTGACGGAGATTATGTATCGCCCTGGGCCGATGATGATTCGGGGAGAAAATACGTTCTTGGTTGGGTATGTGCTGTTGGATAAAAGAGACGGTTTTGCAGAGGTCACCGTTGTAGAAGATGCACAGCTGTCTATTGAAGCAAAAATTGCATCGGGTGAGTTGGTGGTGCCCCCAGGAGTGAGTTATAAATTTTCTGGCAGTTATGAAAACCAGTTGCGCGCAGAAAAACGATTGGGCATTGTGGTACCGCTCGTTTTGGCCCTGATCTTTCTCATTCTGTATTTCCAATTCCGTTCGATAGGAACAGCGTTGATGATTTTTTCTGCAATTGCTCTGGCGTTTTCGGGCGGGTTCCTCATGTTATGGCTTTATGGGCAAGATTGGTTTATGAACTTTTCGATTATGGGCACCCATATGCGCGCGTTGTTTCAAATGCATCCCTTAAATTTGAGTGTGGCAGTCTGGGTCGGGTTCATTGCTTTGTTTGGCATTGCAACCGACGATGGTGTGTTGATTGCGACTTATTTGAAACAGAGCTTTGAGGCCAACCAGCCGACAACTGTGGCGGGGGTTCGTGAGACCGTGCTGATGGCAGGTATGAAAAGGGTACGCCCTTGCCTGATGACCACGGCGACGACATTGTTGGCGCTGTTGCCCGTGCTCACATCCAGTGGCAGGGGTGCGGATATCATGATCCCCATGGCCATCCCCGCATTTGGGGGCATGACCGTTGCACTGGTTACACTTTTTGTTGTGCCCATTTTATATGCTGCAAAAGCAGAATGGCAGGTGAAAAAGTGATGAATATGTATATCATGATTCTTTTTGTCAGCGTGATGCTTGCGCACCCTGCTTATGGACAGAAGTTAGAGGGCTATTTGGCATTGGCCGCAGAGCAAAACCCAGGTCTAAAATCTACTTTTTTTGCCTATCAGTCTTCTTTGCAACGGATACCTCAGGTGGGTGCGTTGCCAGATCCACAGTTTTCATTGGGTTATTTTCTAAGGCCAATGGAGCAAATGATGGGCAATCAGGTGGCTCAGATTTCACTGATGCAAATGTTCCCGTGGTTTGGTACTCTTGATGCTGCAAAAGATGAAGCTTCTTTGATGGCAAAAACAAAGTTCAATGCTTTTCGCGATGCAAAATCGTCACTTTTTTACGAGGTTAAAACAACGTGGTATGCGCTTTATCTGATAGAAGAAGAGCACCGCATAATGGGCGAGAATCTTCAGATTATGCAGACGCTTGAGACCCTTGCCATCAACCGTTTTAAAAGTGGTGGGACGGACGGATCTGTTTCTTCGACAACGGGTAGCAGTATGAATGCGAGGACCAAAACCCCAGCTTCATCTGGTGGTATGGGAATGAACACGCCCACGCAAGTACCCAAGATGGGACAAAGCAACTCAATGGCGTCAACTATGGGCGGACAAGGCAACGGCAGTCTTGTGGATGTGTTGCGCATTCAGATGTTAATTCATGAATTGGAGAACAAGCAGCATCTGTTGAGCGATACCCGACAAACTTGGGTCGCGCAATTCAATAAATTGCTCAATCGCCCATTAGAAACGGAAGTGATCTTAAGCGATCCTTTGCCTGCTGTGTCATTGCCTGTGTTGTTGGCCCAAATACCCGACAGTATTTTGGAAAATAATGCTATGCTCAAAATGCTTGAAGCAGAGGAAGAAGCTTTTTTGGCTCAGGCCAAAATGAACCGAAAAATGGGTTTCCCCATGATTGGTTTTGGCGCACAATATGGCATTTTGAAACCGCGTGCTGGAAATGCAAACCCCATGAATGGGCGTGATATGTGGATGCCCATGATTTCGGTGAGCCTTCCAATTTGGCGCAATAAATATAGGGCTTCCGTTAAAGAAGCAGAGTTGAAACGAGCGGCTGTAACGGAAGAACGTCGCGACACACAAAATGCGCTGATGGTGAGTTATGAAGAAGCGTTGAAAAAATTTAGAGACGCAGAAAGAAGGGGCGCGCTTTATGAAAAACAGACCATGTTGGCACAGCAGGCCCTCAATATTCTAACGGCGTCTTATGGCGCTGGTGGCAATGAATTTGAAGACGTTTTGCAGATGCAATTAAAATTGTTGAATTATCGCTTAGATCAAATGAATGCTATTGTTGATCAAAATGTATCCGTCGCAATGTTAGCAAGATTGATGGGACGTTGAAGTATCCACTTTATTAGAAGGTGTTGGCATGAAAAAAATATACGAAAATCAGATCGTTCGGTTTATAGGGGCACTGGTACTGGGTGTTTTATTAGGTGTTTGGACGTGGGGGGGCGCTGCGCCAGAACATGAACATATTGCTGCGACTGACGGAGGCACAGTTTGGACATGTTCTATGCACCCACAAATTCGACAAAATGAACCCGGGCAATGCCCCATTTGTGGCATGGACTTGATTCCGATAGGTGAAACTGGCGTGTCTGGTGATTCTAAGAACCCATTTGTTTATAAGATGTCTGGCGAAGCCGTTGCACTGGCAAATATTCAAACGTCAACGGTTGTTTATCAAAGCCCAGAGACTCAGGTCTCTTTAACAGGAAAGATTGCTGTGAATGAACAGCGATTGGGGGTCATTACGGCCCACTATGCAGGTAGAATTGAAGATCTCCTTGTAGATTATACAGGACAACAGGTGCAAAAAGGCGACAAGCTTGCTACGGTCTATTCTCCAGAATTGATTACGGCACAAAAAGAATTGCTGGAAACGGCGAAGAACAAAGTGACCAATGCTGTGCTTTATCAAGCCGCGCGAGAAAAATTGCGATTGTGGAAAATTACAGAAGCCCAGATCAATCTCATTGAAGAGACGGGTGCAATTGTGACAGAGTTTGATGTCTATGCCCATGTGTCGGGCATCGTGCTTAAGAGGAACGTGACAAAGGGAGATCATATCAACCGAGGAAGTGCTTTGTTTGAAATTGCCGATCTGCATGAAGTTTGGGTATTGTTAGATGCATATGAAAGCGACTTGCCTTGGGTTCAGGTAGGAAGCAAAGTCAATTTCACGGTGGTATCTTTGCCGGGCAAGGTCTTCACTTCAACGGTGACTTTCATCGATCCAATTATCAATTCACAAACGCGCACAGCAGTCATTCGAACCGAAGTGTCTAATGCTGACTTGGCATTAAAGTTAGGTATGTTTGTCAGTGCGCAAATTAAGTCTTCTGTTTCTAAAGCGGCTTTGTTGGTGCCCAAAACTGCTGTTTTGTGGACGGGTAAGCGGTCGGTTGTTTATGTAGATGTTTCGGGCTTAGACGCGCCTGCTTTTGAGATGCGAGAAGTGGTCTTGGGGCCTCGCACTGGGGATCTATATGTTATTGAATCGGGTATAAAAGAAGGCGATGTCATTGTGACACAGGGTGTGTTTGCCGTAGATGCTGCCGCCCAGTTGAGTGGCAATTACAGTATGATGAATCGACCCACGGGTGATGATCAAATGAATCGAAATAAGGCTTCAGAAAAAGCAGTGCAATCGCCTATGCAAGGGCACGGGCATTGAAAAAGGAGGTGGGTATGTTGTTTGGAAAGAAACAAGAAAAGATTGCCGTGATGGGGATGTCGTGTTCCCATTGCGAACAAACCGTTGAGAAAGGGTTGGCCGAAATTGATGGCGTGGTAAAAGTGAAGGCCGATTCAGGTGCAGATTCTGTTGTGGTTTTTTACAAAGGGGATGTACCCGATCTAAAGGTGGTGCGTCAAAAAATCGTTTCATTGGGCTATGAGCCTGTTGAAGGATAACGTATTTGGGTATATTGATGTATACCCAAATTTCTCACACTGGCATTCCTTGAGAATGCAGAAAAGGAGTTTTGTTATGAAGTCGCGCATTGTGATGCTTGCATCTGCTGTGGTTATTGCTGTGGGGTTGGCTGGTTTTGTGGGGTGTTCTTCAAGCACTGAAGCCACAACCGCTGAGGTAAAACTGCCTACCATGCAATGTGGGTCGTGTGAAAGCACAATCTCAACGGCAATGAAGGCGGTTGATGGGGTCAAAGATGTCAAGATCGATATGGCAAGTAAAACGGCCCATGTATCATTTGTGGGCAATCAGGCAACAATTGCAAAGATCGAAGATGCGGTTGCGAAGTCTGGTTATGCAGCCAATGATAAAAAAGCCGATCCAAAAGCCTATGCAAAATTGGCCGAGTGCTGCAAAGTAGACGGTCAGTAAGCATTAGATGGTGTAGCTCAGAAAGCCGGTTGCGAAAGTGACCGGCTTTTTGTATTCTCATGGGGTGTTGTAAATAGAATTGGGAACTCTTTTGAGGTTGGTGCGTGATAATGGGTTGAGCCGAGTTTTCAGTAGGTGTGAGATTGGAAAGGAGAAAGAATGAAGCGTTGGTGTGTTTGTTTTGGGGCAATATTGTTGGTTATACTATCTGCAAATGTGGCTCAGGCGCGTTGGTTCGATGGGGCCAAAGCAGGTGGGACGCTGCTGTATAATGATTCATCGCGGGGGAGATTTAATACGTCGGGGGTGGGTATACATGTTTCAGCAGATATTCGCCCACCAGGTGTTTTTATTATATCACCGTTTTATGAAATTGCTGCGGGTAAACCTACGACACAATTGGTAGGAGGGGTATTAAGCTGGGCCGTGGCGATGAGGGATCACCGTACCCATATATTTTATTTTGGGGGCACTTACGGCGTCGCAATTGCCGATGGTGAATCCCAACGGATCTACGGGCTGCACGTCGGATACAAGTTTCCTTTAAATGAGCGCATGGGCATGTTTGTGCAAATAAAAGGTCTTGAAGCCGATGAAAGTCTTTTTCAGGGGGTGGTTGGCTCGTTCGGTTTGACGTTTGCCCTTTGGGGGGATTTTGCTGAGAAAGAGTGATGAACCTGGAGATTTGAAACCCATCTAAAATATTAAAGAAAAGGCCGATTGCATGTGCAATCGGCCTTTTCTGTTTGTTAGGTGCATTTTGGGAACTGAATAGGAGGGTCAATCTGCCGCTTCGGGCAGGGCTTCTCGGAATTCTTCGCGATTTTTTCCCAGAAGGCGATATGTAAGGTCGAGTGTGTCTTCGAGAATGTTGTATAGGACCGGCACAAGTATAAGGGTAATAAAGGTTGCAAAGAGCACACCAAAACCAAGTGATGTGGCCATGGGAATGAGGAATTGTGCCTGTAAGCTTTTTTCAAGGAGGATAGGAGACAGGCCCGCAAATGTGGTGACTGAGGTGAGTAATATGGGTCGAAAACGAGCGCCACCAGCTTCTCGGATGGCTTGGCCGACGGGCAAACCAGAATCGCGCTGTCGGTTAATGAAGTCTACCATCACAAGGCTGTCGTTTACGACAACCCCCGTGAGTGCGACCACGCCGAACATAGACATGATGGTCAAATCCATTCCGAGAATAGCATGCCCCCAGGCGGCACCTACAATGCCAAAGGGAATTGCACTCATGACGATCAGAGGTTGAACATAAGATTTGAAGGGGATCGCAAGTAAGATGTAGATCACCAAAAGGGCAACCAAGAAGCTTTGGGCTAGACCCGACATGGTCTCTCGTTGTTCCCTTTGCTCACCTTCTAGGTCAAACCGAACGCGCGGATGGTCTGCCAATATCTGGGGTAAGACCGTGCTTGTGATATCAGCCAACACGTCGTTGGCGTTGGTTATTTTGGTATCTACATCGGCTGTCACGTTGATCACTTTTTTGCGATCTGCGCGCTTGATGGATGCGTAACCTCGCCCCAACTCGGCGTGCGCGGCAACCGAGAAAGGGATTTCACTGCCATTGGGTGTACGAATGCGCATGTCTTCTAAATTGCCCAATGATTTGCGCTCTGATTCTGGGTAGCGAACCATCACACGAATATCGTCACGGCCCCGTTGAATGCGTTGGGCTTCTTCACCATAGAAGGCTTGCCGCACTTGGCGTGCAAGATCCAGAAGGGTCACTCCCAAGATCTCTGCTTCCCGTGTAAGGGACAATTTCACTTCCTGTTTGCCGGGGCGAAATGAGTCGGTTATTTCGATGACCCCGGGATATTCGGCAAGTTTCTTTTTTAATTTTTCAGAGACCGTTTTGAGTTCGGCATAATCTGGGCCTGAAAATTGGACGTTGACGGCTTCGCCACTGGAAAAGAGAGATGATGCGAAGGTGAGTTCCACAGCATCTGGAATGGGGCCGTTTAGTTCCCGCCACATTTTGGCCAGTTCGGTACCGCTGATGTTGCGATTTTCCGATGGCACCAATTCAACATTCACTTCCCCTAAATGTGCCGCAGAAAACGAGGC
>JBLHJX010000252.1:0-8015 GCA_047619225.1 Candidatus Latescibacterota bacterium | reverse complement strand
GATGTGCTTCCATCGCCCCCAAGACCAAATACCACTTGCTCCAGGCCCCTGCAAATGGAGGTAATCCAATAATGCTCAGTGATCCAATCAAAAATGCAAACATCGTGAAGGGCATTTGTCGACCAATACCCTTCATATCACTAATATCTGTCTTATGCAAAGCCACCAAAATAGCACCTGCGCAGAAAAACAATGTGATCTTACCAAATGCATGGGTCACAATGTGCAAACCGCCACCCAAAATACCCAAATCATTGGCCAGCGCAGCACCCAATACAATATAAGACAACTGGCTTATTGTCGAATAGGCCAACCGTGCCTTCAAATTGTCCTTTGTCATCGCCACCAACGAGGCAATCAAAATCGTAGCACCCGCAACATATATCAACCAATCGCTCAACCCCGTCTTTGAGAGCAGGTCTGTACCAAACACATAGATAACCACTTTCATCACCGTAAAGACACCCGCCTTCACAACCGCCACCGCATGCAGCAAAGCACTCACCGGTGTAGGAGCAACCATGGCCGATGGCAACCACTTGTGAAAGGGCATCAGCGCTGCTTTACCCGCACCAAAAGCATAAAGCCCCAACAACACCATCAGCACACCTTCACTCGCTTTACCCGACAAAATACCGCCTGCCGTAAATTCCAATGTGCCTGTCAAATGCCACGTCCAGATCATAGCCAAAAGCAAGAAACTCACCGACGTACTCACCAAAATACCCATATAAATACGCCCACCCCGCTTGGCATCTTCGGTGCGATGATGGGTAACCAATGGATACGTTGAAAACGTGAGTACTTCATACATAATGAAAAGCGTAAACATATTGCGCGCAAAAGCCACACCCAGTGCAGCAGAAATTGCAAATGCAAAAAAAGCAAAAAACCGCGTTTGATTTTCTTCGTGATGGCCTCTCATATACCCAATAGCATATACCGATGTGACAATCCACAACCCCGATGCCACCAGAGCAAACAACATGCCCAAGGGTTCCACTTTAAAAGCCAGTGCCAAACCGGGCAATATTGTCGCCACCACCACTTCGGGTTGTCCACCCGCCATCACATCGGGTAAAATCGTCAGAACCACACCAAATGTGGCAATGCCCGTTAATAGGGTCACGGTCTCACGCAAATTGGGATTTTTCCCCGTTAGCGCAACCAGTATCATGCCCACAAGGGGCAAAGTCATTGCAACAAGAATGGCCATTTCAGAACTCACGGCGTCACCCCCAAAAGCCATTCAGCCGCTTGTTTGGCAACACCAACAGTCAAATCTGTTGAAACACCAAAATACAATGTCGCAAGCGTCAAAATCCACATCGAAATCTGCATCTGCAAAGGTGCCTCTTTAATTTCAACATCCTCATCAGGTTTCTGAAAATACGCAACCTCCACCACACGCCACACATACATCACGGCCAGCAAAGAACTGATCAATGCCAACATGGCCACAGGCCACCACCCCTTTTCAAGCGCCGCCAAAATCAAATACCACTTGCTGATAAAACCCGCAGTTAGGGGCACGCCAATAAGCCCCAAACCAGCCAACACGAATGCAGCCATCGTCACAGGCATCCGCCGACCCAACCCTTTCCAATCGGCCAACTCAGCAGACCCAACACGCAACACCACACACCCCACCGCCAAAAACAACGCGCCTTTCATCATCGCGTGATTAAACATATGCACAATGCCGCCCGTCAACCCAGTCACCGACACAAAACCAATGCCCAGCATCATATACCCAATTTGTGCCACACTCGAATAAGCCAGTAACCGCTTCACATTGGTCTGATAAATCGCGGCAATGGAGGCCACATAAATGCCAATAAGCGCCAACGGGATAAGAAATGCATCGAGATTCAGTGTTTCGAAAACAAACTCGGCACCCCAAATCGTAAACGTAAAGCGCAAGAACACATAAATCAAAACTTTGGTTGCTGTAGAGGCTAAAAATGCCGTTACCACCGAAGGGGCATAACAATAAGCATTGGGCAACCACATATGCAAAGGAAACAACGCCAACTTAATCAGAACACCCACCGTCAAAAATGCAAACGCAACCATTGCCGTACGCGTTTCATACATCGCAGGCAAACGATCTGCCAAATCGGCCATATTCAATGTACCCGTCATCATATACATAAGGCCAATGGCAATCACAATAAAAGTCGCGCCAATCGCACCCAGAATCAAATATTGATACGATGCAAGCAAAGCCCGTCGGTCACGCCCCATTGCAATAAGCGTATAGGACGACAGTGAAGAAATTTCTAAAAATACAAATACATTAAATGCGTCACCCGTAATGGTGATGCCCAACAAACCTGTTAAGCACAACAAATACGACGCATAAAACAAATAATGCCGCTCACCCGAAATTTCATTGGCCACACTGGGAGGGGCATAAAACAACACCACGGAACCAATAATGGTCACCAAAAGCAGCACAAAGGCGTTCACCACATCTACGCGATATTCAATGCCAATAGGTGCCGCCCACCCACCCAAAGCATAAGAAACCACACCATCACTTAAAACTTTGGACAACAACTGTGTGGCAATGCCAAAAGAAAAGAGGGTAACCAGCATTGCAAATGCCCACGTCATGGTCTTACGCCGCAACAACACACAAATAGGCGCAGCCATCAAAGGCACCACGATTTGCAATACAGGCAAATGAGCATCTATCATAAGGCACGATCCTGTTCCAAAATTTCGTCCTCTTCAACGGTATGATAGGCTTCTTGAATGCGCACGACAATGGCCAAACCCAATGCAGAAGTTGCAATGCCCACCACAATAGCGGTGAGAATCAACACATGGGGGATCGGATTGGAATAGATTAAAATGCCCTCACCTAAAATAGGTGCGGTCCCCCCCGTCACCTTGCCCATGCTGATATACAGGTAAAACACGGAAACCTGAAAGATACTCAAACCAATCAGCTTCTTAATCAAATTGCTCCGAGCGATCACCGTATAAAGCCCGATCATCATCAGCACAATAGCAACCCAATAATTATAAAGCCCTGGTTCCATTATTTGTGCCCTCGCCCAGCAAACGAAAAGAAGATACTCATCATAACCGCCGCCACCGTAATGCCCACCCCCAACTCAACAAACAGAATACCCAAATGCTGGCCATGCGCTGGGTGGTGCGCATCAAATACATTGTAATTTAAAAACTCGCCCCCCAGAAACAAAGACACCACACCCGTTCCTGCATAAATTAACACACCCAATGCCACCAACACCTCAATCGCTGCCGGACGCACAACTTGCTGGGCTTCATCTAAACCAAAGATCAGTGCGTACAAAACCACAGCCGCAGCAAAAATAACCCCGGCCTGAAAACCACCTCCAGGACCAAAGTCACCGTGAAACTGCACATAAAGTGCAAACAACATAATCAATGGAATAAAAATCTTACTCATCACACGAGGAATACTTTGATGTTTCATGAATGATCCTCCTCGCGTCTTACGCGTCCAATGAGTGCCAACACACCAATACCCGCAGCAAAAACCACGGTTGTTTCACCCAATGTATCATAACCTCGATAACTGGCCAACACCGATGTCACAATGTTTGGCATACCAATTTCTTCGCCTGATTCTTCAATATAATAGGGTGCAACATGCGTGTTTACAGGTGCATTCGCGTCGCCATACAGGGGCATGTCCAAAGTGCCATAAACCAAGGCAGCCCCCGTAATCACCACCACGACCAGTGCCAAAATATTGTTCTTGGGTGATTTTTTCTCTTCGCGCGTTGTCAAACCCAAAGTGCCCAACATCAGCACCGTTGAAACACCTGCACCTACAGCCGCTTCAGTAAACGCCACATCCACCGCGTCAAGCAATGTAAACATCGCAGCAGAAAGCAAACTAAACACGCCCAACAACATCACAGACATAAACAAATTGTGCAATCGTGATGCAGCAACAGCCACAATCACCATCAATGCAAGCAAAATAATATCGATTATTTCAACCATGACCAGGGTCTCCATCGTCTGTCAAAGGCTCAAGCCCCGATGACCGAGCGGCCTTTGCCAACGCATGAGTCGATGTCGGGCTGGTCAACCACAAACACGCCAAAATGAACACAAGCTTCACAGTGACCATAGACAACCCAGCCTGCAACATCAAACCCGTGAGAACAAGCCCAGCCCCAAGGGTATCTGTAATACCTGCACCGTGCAAACGACTATAGAAATCGGGAAAACGCAGCAAACCCAGCCCGCCAATCATGCAAAAAATTGCACCGACAACCAAAAAACCCCAACTGAGTATGTCAACAATGGGAAGGGTCATTGTAAGTCCCCTCCTTCACGTGGCGCAGCACCCAAATTACCATATTGGACAAACTTAAGCACAGCCAACGTACCAATAAAATTGATCAAAACATAAATCAAAGCCAGATCCAAAAATTCAGGACGTCCTGTCAAAAATCCAAGCACAGCAATAAACAAGACCGCCTTGGTGCCAAACATGTTCAAAGCCAAAACACGGTCATAAACCGTTGGCCCCAACAGTGCACGGGTCAATGCCAATATCATGGTCACCAAAATACCGATCATGGCAGCAGCAAACATCGTATTAGGTCTCCAAATGGGTCACACGACGATCCATATCGCCGCTTTGTACATCTTCAGCTGCTTCACGAGTCAGCGCATGGACCAATATATCATCCCCGACCAAATCAACCGATACAGTACCAGGGGTAAGTGTAATCGAATTGGCAAAGATGACACGTGTCAAATCCGTTTTTTGAGTTGCCTTAATACGCACCATACACGGGCTAATGGGCAAACTTGGGTTTAACACGATCTTGGCCACATCGATATTGGCTTTGACAATGGCCCATACCAACCACGGAATATAAAGCATCAACTGGAAAGCCAAATGAATGGGGTGGCCTTCTTCATCAACAATGTGCATGCGTGCTGCCATATACACCACAAAGAAGCAAGACGCGATACCCAAAACCAAAACCAACATATGGTCAAAGGAATAATGGCCCGACCAAAGCAGCCAAACGCCAAACATAAAAGATGTCATTAAAATATGTCGCAAAACCAAAACCCCTATAAATAAAAGTGCCCTACTATTTATAACCTTAAACAAAGAAAATCAAGTAAAATCGGCAAAAACCACTGATTAAAGTGTGATATGCCGTCAAAACACCCCAACCGGCACAGCATCTTATCAATTTGTCAGGAGGATGTAAATCCAATGCCAAGTTAATATAGAAAAATTGCATAATAACATGCAATAATTGTCAGCACCATTGACGGTTTGACAATTTTCCAGCACCTTATGAACACCCTAAATTTTAAGCCACTCCAAACTGTGCTACTTGATATGCTCACACTCATCGTTGCATTTTTATTTACCGCACTCGCATTTGCTCTCTTCCTTTATTATTTCGTTTGGCATAACCGCTTTAGCACCAAGATACGTTTGGCCATTCATGAAAATGGTGGGCGCGTTATCAGCATCAAGCGCATGGTGCAAACACAAAACAACCCCCGGAGAGAAAGCTATCCGGAGGTTACGGTCAATCGGGTCGAATGGCAAGTCATTTACAAAGACAAATTTGAAAATTTCCATGAAACACGCGGTCGCATCATCAACGACCAGCTACATTGGACACCACCTCTTCAATAACATGTTCGCACAAGTCTGGATCTTCGTCACAATTTTCTTTTTCTTTGCGACGCGGGCATGTGAAACACGAATTGTCTTCTACTTTGCCCTGTTCATGGGGTTCTAAAGCATCACCACAACAACTCTGTTGCTTCTTTTTATATTGTGCAAAATGTAAAGCACCCGCCATAAAAGCAAATGCCACAACCAAAAAAGCCATCGCAGTAAAAATAGTTGCCATCAAATCCCCCTCAGTTCTCGTATCTAATCTTGGCGATAAAAAATCTTTTCAAAAGCCGGGGTCATTTTCTCATCAAACCCATTCTCACCTTTGACAATCATAAACACCGGCAGATTTCGTTCTAAAGCAAATGCAAAACCCTTATCGGGGCCCATCACATTGATTGCAGTTGCCAAAGCATCTGCATAGGCACATTCATTGTGAATCACCGACACAGACGCCAAGTAGTGCGTAATGGGTCGCCCTGTTCGGGGGTCAATGGTATGTGAATAGCGTGTGCCATCTTTCTCAAAATAATTGTGGTAGTCACCCGACGTGGCAATGGCCTGATCTTCTATATCGACCACTTTCTGCAAACCACCCTGTTCTGTCGGTGTTGCAATACCCACGCGCCAACGTTCACCTTTGATATTGCGCCCCCTTACCCGCACCTCGCCCCCAATTTCCACAAAATAGGCACGAACGTCTACCCCATCCAAATACGCTGTTACTTTATCGACACCAAACCCTTTGGCCACTGCCGACAAATCGCAATACATGTCACCATGCTGCTTGCGCACAGCCTTTCTATCTGCTTGAATCGCTAATTTTTGATACCCCGTTATTGCCATACGCGTGCCAATAGAATCTTGGGGCGGAATGCGCTCTGGTACCGCTTCGGGACCAAACCCCCACAAATTGACCAATGGCCCTACCGTCACATCAAATGCACCATCAGACCACGTGCTGACCTGTTGTGCCACCCCCAAAACATAACCGAAATCTTCCGAAATGCCAACCCAATCTGTTGTCTGGCTTTGATTGAACTGGGTAATCTCAGAATCTTTTTGATAGGTAGACATCTGCCGATTGACTTCTCGCAACAGCGCATTTATTTCTGCATCCAACTTTGCCCTATCCAACCCCATATCAGGCAACTTCACCTGAAACGTCGTCCCCATCGTTTGACCGCGAATCACCACCAATGTGGGTGACTCTGTGCCGCATCCCATCACACACACAAAATAAAAAATCGAAATCCAACGCATATCCATTCACTTTCAATGCCAAACCCAAAGCCTGTACTTGATCATGATAAAAAAGTGGCGTTTCAGTTTCCCAAAACGCCACCCACTCATCTTTCTTCTTTTTTCTTCCTGATCTCTAACTTCCAAAATCGTCAAACAGAATGTTCTCAGATTCCACGCCCATGTCATCCAACATTTTCAAAACAGCGATCAACATTGGAGGAGGGCCACAGATATAATATTCACAATCTTCTGGCGCAGGATGGTTTTCCAAATATTCTTGTAAAAGCACTTGGTGAATAAACCCAGTTAACCCTGTCCAATTGTCTTCTGGTTGTGGGTCTGACAAAGCAACATGCCACGTGAAATTATCAAAATCTTTCTGCAAACCGTCAAAATCTTCAACATAAAACATTTCAGTCAAACTACGTGCGCCATACCAGAAAGTGACCTTACGATCCGTACCAACCCGTTTAAACTGATCAAAAATATGGGACCGCATAGGTGCCATACCCGCACCACCACCAATGAAGACCATTTCGGCCTGGGTATCTTTGGCATAAAACTCACCATAAGGCCCTGAAATGGTAACATCATCTCCTGGTTTCAAATCGAAAAGCCAAGACGACATCTTGCCCGGCGGAATACCCGTTGTGCGAGGTGGCGGCGAGGCCACGCGCACATTCAACATAATGATCCCTTTTTCTTCGGGATAGTTCGCCATAGAATAAGCGCGGAAAATCGTTTCATCAACTTTAGAAACATTGTCCCAAACTTTAAAGTGATCCCAAGTGCCCTTAAAGGGATCGGAACCATCTGCTGCTTTAATATCAAAATTGTGATAATCTGCTGTATGTGGCGGACATTCAATTTGAACAAAACCACCCGCGCGAAAACCCACGTCTTCACCTTCAGGTAGCTCAATTACCAACTCTTTGATAAAGGTTGCCACATTGTAATTGGAACGAACCTTACATTTCCATTTCTTAATACTAAAGACTTCTTCGGGCACCTCAATCTTCATATCACTCTTCACCGTCACCTGACACGACAAACGGTACCCCTCACGTGCTTGACCCCGGTTGATATGAGAACGCTCCGTTGG
>JBLHJX010000251.1:0-8046 GCA_047619225.1 Candidatus Latescibacterota bacterium | reverse complement strand
TCTACAATGCGATAATAGCGCGTCGACGCTTGTAAGGTGGGGCTGATCCATATTTCGGATTCGGCCATTTTTTTTGCCAAGTCGGGGTCAAAGCGCATGATTTCATCGGGGTCCAAGAATTCGGCGTGTTCCATAAGGTCAATGCCGGCTTCTACAGCCCGCACCATCGATTCTTTGGCCCGACAATGCGCGGCGGTGAGTTTGTGGTAGTGGTGGGCTTCGTGAACGGCCGCGTGTAATTCTTCTGTGGTATAACTTGCGCGTCCCGGAATGGTGCCTACGGTTCCGCCTCCTGAGGCCATGATTTTGATGTAGTCCGCACCTTCATGAACGAGTCGACGAACCGAGCGGCGTATTTCGTCTGGTCCGTCGGCAACTTCATTGCACATGTGAAAATGCCCGCCGGTGCAGGTGATGGGCCGCCCGCTGACGAGCATTCTTGGGCTTGGGAATAAACCTCTTTGTGCCCCCTCTTTTACAACGAAACCGAGTTTGTTACGCGCGCCGTGTTCTCGAACAGATGTAATGCCTGCTTTCAAATGGATTTGCAGATTGTTCACACTGATCAGGGCCATCATTTCGTCGGTTTCAGTAAACATTTCTGCGTAGGTTTTACTGTTTCCCGGGAGAGTGACGTGGGTGTGGCTGTCGATCAACCCTGGCGCGAGACAGACGCTTCCTAAGTCGATGGTTTCGGTATCGGGATCCAAGTCTTTTTGCAAGGCTTCGCGATTGCCAACAGCAGCAATGCGTCCGTTGGTAACTTGAATGGCTTGACCCTGGCGTATGTTGCCATCTCTACCGTCAAACAACTTGTCGGCCAAAATGAGTGTTTTCATAATGCCTATCTTTCCTTAACCGCTGCCACCGTCTTTTGCTCCTCTGCCCAAGCCCTGAGCGGCACATCCTCCGCATCTTTAATGAGCCAATAGCGCGATGAGGGTTGAAAGTCTGGCGTGTCACCTAATGGATGGTTGCCTTCTGCAACTTCGCCTAAGAGTTGGCGGCGAATGGGCGAGCATCGGGCGATCAGTTCGGGGTCTTGGTGTGTATAGTCTGTGGGGCGTAACCACCGATAGTGATATCCAATGTGCATGATTTTTCGGGTTTTGTCCGAGAGGTTGGGGCCCACGCAATGCCAGGTTGCGGTGCGCCATAAGACGGCTGAACCTGGGCGCAATTTGAGTTCTCTTGCTTCTTCGGGGGCGACTTCTCGTCCCATTTCCCGCAGTTCTTGTGGTGTGCGGTTATAACTGCCAGGTACCAACCATAGATTACCTGAGTTGGATTCACTCAGATCAGAGAGGACGTAGAAGACTTTGATTTCCATAAAGGGCAATCGCCCATCAAGTGATGGCGCTTGTAAGAGGTGGTCACCTGCCAAATCGGGGTGCCAAGCGAGATTGCGATACCCTGCGCCTTGATCTTCTCCTTTGCCCACACCGACTTCGCCGGGTTGCAATTCTTCGGGGTAGGGAGGGCGATAGTCTAAGTGCGAGGTGCGAATTTGGATGTTCCACCCAATGGCATCCACAACCAACGGGAGGATTCTTGGGTTGTCAATCAGGTCGAGAAAGGCATCGTCTTGTGCGAGTACATTGCGCACTTGAAACGGGTCGGTAGGTCCGAGGCCTTGTGCTTCTTGGACACGATCCTTCACTTTATCTACTGCTGTGAGCAGACGATCCAATTCTTCTTGTGTTAAAAAGTCTTCAAGGACGATGAACCCATCGGTTTCGAAATCTTGCTTTTGTTGTGGCGTCATTGCAAGTGACATGGTTTACCCCTATTTAATATCTGCGTTGATTCATCTTTGCTGAGGATTCCGGTTTAAAATAACGAGTCAGAAAAATAGGGCGGCCAGTTCACATAAACAAGCAAATTATGGTTTGCCGCGTCTGCTTTTGACTTTGATGGCCTATTCGTAAAAAGGCATCCCGAGATGGATCATGGGATGCCTTTATTTTTGGTCTATCTCATACGTTTTGTGAACGCTACTCAGATCATCAGCGGTCGGAGATATTTGACATAGTGATCACACATGGTTCGATTGTCCATGTCTGGGTAGGCTCCAGAAATGTGGGTGACAGAACCGTCGAAGCCAATTTCCTTTAATGCGCCAAAGACATCGCCAAGGTCAACTCCTTCGGGGTCTCCAGGCAAACAGGCGACAGAGTCGCTGTCGGTGAGTTTGTAGTTTTGAACGCAGACAGATGAAATATGGGGTCCAAGGTCGCGCACGGCTTGGCCGTTCTGGATGTCTTGGTTTTGGAGCAAGAGGTGAGCGGCTTCAAAGTTGATGCCAAAGTTGTTGCGGTTTATGGTTTTGACGAGGTCCAAGCAGCGAGGCACCGTATCGTGAAGGGTGCCGTTGTGGAGTTGGGGGGCAATTTGCATATTGCGTTCGGCTGCGACGTCGCAGAGTTTTTGAACCCAAGGGATGTCAGAGTCTTTGCCTACTTTGGGTTGGAGCATTGAACAACCGAGGGTGTTCATATGGTCGAGTAATTTAGACTGACCATCAAAGGTTGATTGGTCGCGAATGGCCATCGATTTGACAAAGGAACTTGGCACGTTGTATTGCTTGAGCAGGTCACCAATCCGGTTTATTTCTTCGGTTGGTGTGTCTGCATCGACCTGGCCCGGGCGCAGCGTAATGCCATCATAACCGAGATCTTTTGAAAATTTGATTAGGCCTTCAACGTCGATGTCAAACGCGTTGCGACCACTTGATGAGGCGAACATTCGAGCAGAGAGACAGAGTTGCATTTTGGGTTCCTTTTCACATTTAAATTTGGTGTACCCTTTTTCGCTTTTCTCGCATACTGTCATGGGACTCTGGTGATCCATCGTGGAACGTACCAAACCAGTAGTCGAACGGGAAATCGTTTTCACCGTAATTGCACTCAAAGTATCGGTGATGCAACTGGTGGAAGAATGAGGCTGCGGGAATTCTTGCAGTGCCTTTTATCTCGATTTTATCAAATCCAACATGTCCTTGGGCGGGGGTAAAGGCCGCGTGTTGTGCATTCATTAACATGTGAATGGGGTGGGAGGGTACGACCCAATGAATCAAAATGCAGCTAAAGTACAAGATGTGTTCAATGGGGTGCATCGCCAAGCCAGACCAGGGGCCAATGTTGATGTTTTTGTGATGCAAATAATGTGCTGCTTTGTAAAGGGGTTTCCAATGGGTGAGACGGTGTACCCAATAGAAGTGAAACAGGCGCCACATCTGCACGCCGACAAGCAATAGGACAAAGTAAACCGGGTCGGTTCGCCAGTCTACATATGGAATGATGCCATTGGCAAAGGCCCACATTGAGACGACTTCATAGGCTGTCCAGATGGTTCCACCACTGACACATGTCCAAAAGACGTTGTCTCGAAGTTGATTTCCCCACATAAATTTTCGGTTTGATGTGGCGAGCCATGCCGAGGTGTATTTCCGTCTCGTGCCTTGCGCTTTGAACCTGTAGAACCACACGTGCCACGCACTGACAATGACCACCAGCATGACCATATTGCGCACAAACATTTCTGCAATCCAATCCACCCTAAATTCGACACACCGTTCAAGCGCGGGCTGTAGATAGAGCCAGGTTCCCGTCGCGATGAGCATATACAGCGCATTCCACGGCCACAGATAACCGGGGAAGCCGAACATCCATTTGAATGTCTCAATAGGGCGCGGTGGCCATGCAAAGATTGGGGCGGGTGTTGGGCGTTTTGCAGGTTGCCATTCGCCGTTTTTCTCACGCGCAACACCATCGACGATTTCTTCTAACACTGGGGTTTCTATATCAGCCATATGTGTCCTCCTCATTAAGGTGGCGATTTTAGGCAACTTAGGTGCTTAACACTATAAGTCAAGTAGAAACGCGTTCCTGCTCAACGATAAAAAGGCATCCCTCACCCTTTAGACAGGTGAAGGATGCCTCTTTATAATGGGAAATCCATAGAACGCGCGCCATTACCTTCAGGGGGAAAAGGTGCATCTATAAAAGCAGACTATGGCGTTACCAGGAAGGCCCGACCAACAGGTTGGAAGTCGGAAATCTCTTACTATTCTGGGGCTATTCCGTAATTGTGCAGTCTCATTCCATGTTCATTTAACTTTTCGATGTCCGTAAAGAAGGTTCGGACATCGAGGGAGTTATTCTTTAGAGTGCGAACCTTTTCAAAAAAAGTTCGGGTTTCTGTTGCTGGGTTCAAAGCGTTTGTGAATCCTCTATATTGTGCAATGGTGACCGGACATTGCGTGCATTGGTTTTTGCAACATGTGTATATCGCATAGTCGTTTCGGGCCGGTGATGGCCCAATAATTCTTGAATATAGCGCAAACCTGTTCCATCTGCCAACAAATTGATGGCACTAATTATTGGTTAAGATAGTTACGAGAATCCTATTTGTCATCTATTAAATCCACAAGGTAATCACGAATTTCGATTTCTGTGATTTTAGATATGGATGTTGTGAGGAGGAGTGAAAGGAATCGTATTTTCATAATAAAAAAAGCCACGCTCTTTATGAGCGTGGCTTTTGCACTTCGTTTTTCGTGTGTGTGGCTGGGGGCGTGCCTTTCGTGATCCAGCCTCAGCTCCCAACGTATTTCATGTATGCAATGAACGGTCGGTTCTCAAAAACCTCATGGCCTCCGCACGGGAATGGGCTCCAAAATTCTGCGTCTATCCACCGTTAATCTTTCAAGTAGGGCATCCGATGTTCAATTGGCAAAATACTGCCGTGGAAGGTGTCCTATTCGGTCCAGTTCGGCATTGAGACTGTGGCTTGGTAGTTGGAATAGTTAGACATCGAATTGCGAATGGGGTTATAAAGTTTGCCCGTTTTGGGGCCATCGTCTTGCGTGTAAACCCACAGTTCGTCTGGGTTCCAGACTACGATTTCGTCGCGGCAATCGCCAGTGAGATTGAGTACGGCGTTGCACATGTCGGGGTGACCGTCGTCGGGGAATTGCACCACGGGTCTGCCCCATCCGTCAAAGAGTCCACCCCAGCGAGGGTTGGGGTTGTGGACGAAGTATTCGGTGCCGTCGCCTGTCCAGTTGATGGGCAAACACATCGATCCAAAGGGGTTGGGTTCGGCATCGTGGTAGATGTTGCCGTCTTTGTCGTAAAAGTGCAAAATGCCTTGGTTGCCCCAAAAGTTGATGGATACAACTTGTAAACCAGGTAGATCCGCGCGCAGTTTTAGGAGTGCAGGGTTTTGACCATGGCCAATCCAATGGTGTTTGAGAATGTTGCCGTCTAAGTCGGCAAAGAAAATACCTGAGTCACTGCCGGCATAAAGGATGGTGAGTGGGCCATCATCGGGGGCGTTGAAATTGCCAATGGCCACGCCATCAATGTGGTCTTGCAAGGTGTTTTCAATGTTCCACAACTGGGTGCCATCGTGGTCGTAGAGGGCATGGCCCAACGCAAGTTCATCTTTGCCATCGTTGTCAATGTCTAATGCAAAAGGGTAATGCCCCGTGCGAATTTCATCTTCCCATTGCACTTCGAGTTTTTCATTGAGCATCCAAAAGCGCCAGTAGCGATCTTTGATGAGGATGTCGCCTTTGTGGCCCTGCCCACGCATGTCACAAAAGAACAGACTGTCGCCTAAAATTTGTGGAAACTTGTCTGCTGGTGGATGGCTTTGAGGGGTGGGGGCTCTGTGTTTGACTTTGCCTGTTGCACCATCGAGAATGATAATTTCAAAGTTCATGCAATAGACCACTTCGTTTTTGCCGTCGCCATCTACATCCACAATTTGAAAACCCACATCATTGGTGAGGTGATTGTTTTTTGGGTTGGGTTCGCCCACGCGCCATAAGATATCGCCGTCAAAGTTCATGGCCGTGAGGCACGAGATCTCACAATAGGCATCCCTTGGGCCATAGTGATATACTTGGCCGATTAAAACATCTGGCGTGCCATTGCCTGTGAGATCCCCAAAGCGCAGGTTGCGACCCACACCAAATCCCTTGGTGCTAAATTTTTTCCACAGCACTGGCTTGGGGTTTTGTGCGCGTAGATCATCCAATTCACGTTCGCGTTTTTCACGATGGATATTGAAGGATTCGACTTCTTCGGTTGTAACTTCCACACTATGATACAGGGTGGGCATATCGGCCATCAGGCCAATCTTTCCTTTGGGCCATGTACTGTCGTCGGCTTCAAGGGTGGCCAAGTTTTCGATAGACGCCTGAATGTGCGTGCCCTTGACCGTGACTGTGGCCGTATACGTTTGTCCCGGTGTCCAGTCACAAAGTTCACTGGCGAGTATCTTTTCATTGGGTTCACGATAGGTCTTGTCATGCTGGCGCATAAAAAGAGAGACTGTATTGTCACAAAAACCAAAGAAATAATAACAGCGGTTGTTGTGATACCGAAAGACAATCCCATTTTGCCCCCGTTTTTCTTTGGGCGTAAAGGACACCGTGAGGGTATAATCTTCCCATAAGAAATCACCCGCATTGAGCATCGGGTGAGTATGTTTGTGTTTGTTTTCAATGGTTTGAGAAACGATATGCTTGCCGTCTGGAGATTCAACATGCCAAGCCAACCCCCGGTCACCACCCGAAGCAAAACAAGCAACGCCCCAATTCCCTTTTGGCGCCGCTTCAGGCAAAAAGTGATATTCTGTATGTGCACCCACATTAGCCGAAAGGGTCCCAACCGGCAATTGATCAAATTCATCCGTAAGAAGCGTTGTTGCCATGAACGTATCCTTTTTTTAAGTGCGTTTGCATAACGAGTAATGGATCAAATTCTTTGCAATCAATCCCTTCGCTCGGTTAAACCATACCCTCCCCCCTTTTCAAAGGGGGGAGGGGGATTGCTTTTGACTCTCTCCTGTCTCATCTTTCTTACTTTACCCTATACACCTTTCAACCAAGTCGACAAACTCCGCCCAGCTTTTAACCTCTACATGAGGCTCCGGTCCATCGTTGGGGGCGTCCACACGGTTGTACCAAATGGCACCCATACCCGCGTTGCGCGCAGCTGCCACGTCATAATGTGCCGAGTTGCCCACATACCAAATGTTTTCGGAGGACAAGCTCAATTTGGCGGCTGCGGTATTCATGATCAATGGATGGGGTTTGCGTACCCAATAATCTGCGCTGGACATGAGAAAGTTGAAATAGTCGGCCAAACCTTGTTGCTCCATTTCCCACATCAGGGTGGTGCCGCTAAAGGCCGCGTTGCTAACAATGCCCATGGGGATATTGTGTGATTGTAATTTTTGAAGCATGTCTTCCACACCGGGTTCGTGTTCCCACTGCATAGAATTGCGCCAGAACACGCGTTCGACGGCGGCGTGATCTCTATCAAATGTGATGTTTAGAGGTTCATAAACATGGCGTTGTATGATGTGCGGATGAAATTCAATTTGGGCTTGCTCCCGACGGGGAACGAGTTCCAGATTGATCGTTTCAATACGTTTGTTAATGCTTTCTGCCGAGTGTCCTTCAGGGTTTTTTGCAATTTTGAGTAAGGCTTCCGTGCCTGCTTCTGGATCAAAGCGCAAATGACGCAGCAATGTGTCACCTAGGTCAAAGAGAATGCCCAAGGGTTTTAGAAGGGTCGTTGCAAGGGGGGCAGGTTCTGGCTGTGTAGCAGGTTGTCCTGCACGGCTGGGTCGTCTTTCGAGCTCTTGGATGGCTTGGCGTGTGACGTCTTTGATTTTTTCTGTTGTTTGTTTGGCAAGTTCTTCTTGCATGTGTTGCATCATGTCGCTTTCAACGTCACTTTTTTCTTTAGATGTGTCGAATTCCTTATCCCTTGCACGCTGTATTTCTTCTTCTACAGTTTCCTTGCCGTCGCCTTCTGTTTGCATGCTTTGTCGCATGTCCGGATCAAATGTCTCGCCTTTGTTGTCTTCGGGCGCGTCGGTATCTGGCGCGTCGAAAACATTTTGGATGATATTTTGAAGCTCTTCTTCAAGCGTGGGCATTTCTTTCAAGAGCACTTCGGTGTAAAAGCGCAAACATCGTTCGCATACACGGGGTGAATAGGTCGCTCGATTGAGCAAGTGACGATA
>JBLHJX010000250.1:0-8052 GCA_047619225.1 Candidatus Latescibacterota bacterium | reverse complement strand
ACACCATACTTTTGCGCTTCTGCCACCCAATCCTTCGACAAATCTGCCCCAGGTTTCACCAGAGCCGTGGTCGAACAGGCTGGGCACAGCCGCTTCACTTCGGGCAGTTTTACCAAATCAAAAGACGAAATGGACACCTGATCAATCAAATTACACGCTTGCAAAATATCAAGCACCAGCCCAATCGGATCCAACCCCTCAAACTTCAACTCCACGGCCATTTTTGCTTTGCCCGCCAACAAATCCACCACCGCTTCAAATGTAGGCACCCTTTCACCCGCAAATTTGGGGTCTAAATGAGAACCTGCATCCAATTCTTTAACCTGTGCCAAAGTCAAATCAGACACCCGCCCATTGCCATTGGTCGTGCGATCCACCGTTTTGTCGTGCATGACCACCACATGATGATCTGCTGTAACCTGAAGATCAAACTCCATCCAATCAATGCCTATATCCAATGCTTTTTGGAAAGCAAGTATCGTATTTTCAGGGTACTGCGACGAAAAGCCTCGGTGGGCAATGTTCATGAAAGCCATGGAAAATCTCCTATTGGGAATGCAAGAGGTCAGGGGTCAGCAAGACCTTAGAGGTAAGTGATAGCGCATGTTTTGAAAGTGAATAATAAACCCAAAACAACCCTACGTCAGCAAAAATAAGTGGACGATGGACAATGGATAAAGCAAAAGCATCGTCTATCGTCGAGAAATGGCGAAGTTATTTAATCGCTGATCCTAAATATTCTCAAGTCAATTGCCGATCATGAAGAGTGAGGGAAAAAGCGAAGCACATTGTATTTGAGAGACCTAAGACAATGCCCATTCACAATGACCTAAATACCGAAGCCTTATTGGCACAATACCAAGCGCAGCGCACCACATCACGTGAGTCGCGTGAAACTTCGGACAATAAAAGTACCCAAACAACGCACCAAACCAAAGACAGTGTGGAACTTTCTATCTCGGCCAATTTAACGACTGAGGCCGCGAACGGCATCATGTTCACTTCTGTGACCGATCAAATCAACAAAGCTTTACAAGAGGCGGGTATTGACCTCAAAGTTGAAGACGGTCAAACAGGCAAAATTGACACCTCTCCCGAAGGCACTGCACGCAGAATTGTAGACTTTGCCACGGGTTTTCTAGATTCATTTCGTGAAAACCACGTAGGTGAAAGCAGTGAGGTTCAAATTCAAGGATTTATGTCGCTCACCCGCAATGCCATTGTAGAAGGGTTTCAACATGCAAGGGACTTTCTTAAAGGCATCACCAAACTGAGTGACATCATTGAACAAAACATCGATCAAACATTTGAACTCACCAATAAATATTTAGACGAATTACAGCTGACACAACAATCTGCACCAGAATCGGGCAGTGATACGCCGCCTGAAACCACTGTGGAGGTATAAGAATGAAAATGAATCAAGTACAGACCCAAATGGCAAGCAACCTCATTCAATCGGTTGTTGGGCAAGCCCAAAATAAACAGACCGATCTGGCCATGAAAATGGCAAAAGTTGCGCTGGCGCAAAACTTGCAATCGCCCGACACTTCTTCAGCCAGTGGACAAGGCAGCTTGGTAGATATGGTGGGGTAAAAGCAACGGGGTGGCACGTTTTGCTCTCATCACAGGAATTTTCAGACCGAACCGACACGCGGCCACCAGATATATAAATAACGTTTTAACTTTCTAACGCGCCCCTTTTGCGTAAGATTAAATAGACGTTCTCACATATGAGAACGTCTATTTTTTTGTCTAAAACGAACTTTAACCCTATTTTTAGAACAATGTCTTCTTTTAATAAAACATTTGGCCGGAGAAACAGCATTGGGCTTTCGTATATTTATCATCTGTCTTGCAATATCGTCTGCTTATCTATCTACCCCTATACACGCACAAAACAGCGAAGTTTGGCATGGGGGTATGCGTGTGGGGCAACTCTTTTCAGACACAGAGTTACAAGATCATTCTGGCATGAATGCCTATGCCTTTGTTCGAGGAGGTATCAAGCGATACATTCTATTTGAAATGGGCGCTGGATATGGTCAATATGAGGGTGTGGGTTATAGCACAGATGTTTGGTTAGGCGAACTCAAAGCCGTCTTTCAACCTTGGCGAGGGTTGCGACACGTTCAACCGTTATTTTATTTTGGCACCGGGCTGGTCTGGCATAACAACAGACTGTCTCCACCTCAAGCCACACCCAATACAAAAAAAACAGGGTGGACACCCATCATTCCGGGTGGATTTGGGTTTCAAATCCCCATCACCAACACCATTCGGATAGAACTCTTGACAGGGTATACATATACGTATCGGGATGATCTTGAAGGCACCATTCTTAGAAAAGGCAATGATGGTTTTTTTCATTGGACGGTCGGTGTCACATTTGGGTATTACATCAAACCCAGGCCTTCCAAATCAAAACCAAAACCACACCCCATACCCGTATCGGAATCACCCGATGGCGACAAAGACGGCCTTACCGACCTTGATGAACTCACCATTTATCGTACCAACCCCGATCAACGTGACACCGATATGGACGGCCTCACAGACTATGAAGAAGTGCGCCAATACTTCACCAACCCCAATGTGTTAGACAGTGATGCAGATGGTCTCATAGACAGTGAAGAAGTGCGCGCTTATAAGACCAATCCACACATTGCAGACACAGATGGTGACGGCCTCACAGATGGCCAAGAAGTGATTACGTATCAAACCGACCCACTCAAAGCAGACACCGATGGTGATGGTATGTCTGACGGCGATGAGGTGGCCAAAGGCCGTGACCCACTGGAATAAAATGACAAAAACATTCTTCTTTTGCGGCATTGGTGGCTCGGGTATGAGTGCCATTGCACAGGTGCTTTTGCACACTGGCCACACCGTTCGAGGTTCTGACCGAAGTTATGATCAGGGCAACAACTTGGCGCTGTATCAAAACTTGGCCGCTTTGGGTGTTGCACTTTACCCACAAGATGGATCTGGCATTGATAACACGGTCAACACCCTCGTTGTATCCAGTGCTGTAGAACCCAGCATTCCCGATGTGAAAGCCGCGCTTGAGCTTGACTTGCCCATTCAAAAACGCGCGGCAATTCTCGCTTGGTTGTTTAACCAAGGCGAAGGCATTGCCGTAGGAGGCACCAGTGGCAAAACCACCGTCACAGGTATGATTGGACACATTCTCCACCAAAACAACTACAAACCAACTGTGATTAATGGGGGCATTATGCTCAATGCGGTTCATCCCCCTCATTTGGGCAATGCGATTTGTGGGAACCCCAACTTGCCCGTGGTGGAAGCCGACGAAAGTGATGGCACCATTGCGCTGTATGACCCCAAAGTGGCCGTATTGACCAACATCTCGCTCGACCACAAATCGATAGAAGAATTGGAAAAACTCTTTGGCGACTTTTGTCACCGCGCCAAAGATGCAGCCGTTGTCAACTTAGATTGCAAACGCTCTGCAGATCTCACGCACCGCTTGCACAAGCGCACCACCTTTGGTGTTGAAAACCCACATGCCGACTGCAATGCCACCCATATTCAACTGTTACCCGACGGTGCAGCTTTTCAGGCCCAAGGTGTGCCGTGTCGGCTCTATATGCCTGGGCGCCACAACATTGCCAATGCCATGGCCGCGATCACAGCGTGTTTGGCCATGGGCGTTTCTATTCAAGATGCGGTAGAGGCTTTGGCCTCGTTCAAAGGCATTGGCCGACGCCTGCAAGTCATCGGCCAAAAAAACGGCATCACCGTTATTGATGACTTTGCGCACAACCCCGACAAAATCGCCGCTTCACTTGCCGCGCTCAAGGCGCAACCCGGTCGCCTATTGACAGTCTTTCAACCCCACGGGTTTGCACCCACGCGCATGCTCAAAGACGGCCTTATCCAAGCGTTTATTAACGGCCTGGATACAAAAGACCTTCTGATAATGCCCGAAATATTCTATGCCGGTGGCACCGCACAAAAAGACATCTCATCTGCACATCTCATTGACGCCATTGCCCAACAAGACCGCAAGGCAGAATTCATACCCACCCGAGAGGCCATTGGGCAACGCCTGACAGAAGAAGCGCGTGAAGGGGACCGTATTGTGATTATGGGCGCGCGAGACGATACCCTCACAGATTTTGCGCGAGGTATTTTGGCGTGCATCCAATAATGCCTCCCAGGCTCCAGCAACAGAGCACCATCGGTATTGTCTCACCATCAGGTTCTTTTTCAACCGAGCGCTTACAACCTGCACTTGCCTATCTGCGTGCTAAGGGTTTTCAAATTTGTGAAGGGCAATTCCTTTACGCACAAAATCGTTATCTTGCAGGTACAGATGCAGAACGTGCAAATGATCTCAATGCGATGTTTGCCAACCCAAATGTGCAGGCTATTTTTGTGTCGCGGGGTGGATATGGTTCGGCACGTATTTTGGACCATTTGGATTGGGAGGTTATTGGGCAAAACCCCAAACCACTTATTGGGTTCAGCGACACCACGGCCTTGCAATTGGGTTTGTTTGCTAAGACAGGCCTGGTCTCTTATTCGGGTCTTGCATTGTGCTCAGACATCACATCCGATGGCCTGGATGCTGTGACAGAAAAGTCTGTGTGGAACGCATTGTGTGATCATGCGTTTGAACCCATTGAGGGGCTCGTGCCTATTCGGGCTGGCAATCTATCGGGCCCGCTCATCGGTGGGTGTTTGTCTTTGTTTGCGTCGTTGGTGGGCACATCTTATTTGCCTGATTGCACACGGGCGATTGTTTTTTTGGAAGATGTTGGCGAGGCACCTTATAGGATAGATAGGATGCTTAATCAACTGCGGATGGCGGGGGTGTTTGATGAGGCGTCGGGGGTTGTGTTTGGACAGTTTGGGGGGTGTGAGCCAGATGGGCCGGAAGAGGGGGTGCTTGGGGATGTGTTTGAGGACTTTGCGCAGGGTGTTGCATGTCCGGTATATACGAACTTGCCTTATGGGCATGAGAGGCGGAGACGGGTGATGCCGATTGGTTTGGGGGGAGAGGTTGTGGATGGGGAGATGAATATTCACGGGGGTGGGGTTTAGGTGTGTTAACAGCAGGTTTTTCTAATGGGTTGGTCATATGAGAACATTTGAGAAATTTATTTTAGATAGGATTAAGAGATGGGTCATTGTTATGGGTCTATCATTTACTGTTTCGTGTGCGGCGGTGAATCAGTTGAATTTGTTAACGCCGAAGGATGAGGTTGAGATAGGGCGGCAGGCATCTAAAGAGATTGAGAAGGAGATGCCGATGCTCAAGGATGCCACGGTTGTGGCTTATATCGACAGCTTGGGTCAGGCGATGGTAAAGGCTTCGGAGCTTACGATGTTTGAATATCACTTTAATGTGGTGGATACGGATGATGTGAATGCGTTTGCTTTGCCGGGAGGGTATTTGTATGTCAACCGAGGGCTTATTGAAACGGCGGATACGGAAGCGGAGCTTGCAGGGGTGATTGGGCATGAGATTGGGCATGTGGTGGGACATCATGGTGCGCGTCAAATTTCAAAGCAATATGGGTTGGCGGTGGCGGTGGAAGTGATTACAGGGGGCGGTGAGAATTCTTCGCTTGCGCGTGATATAGCCAGTCAATTTGCTTCCTTTGGAGCGGGTTTAACACTGCTTAAATATGGTCGCCTTGCCGAGCAAGAGTCGGATGCTTATGCGGTGCAGTTTACGTCTAAGGCGGGTATTCACCCCGAAGGGGCTGCTCAATTCTTTGAGAAATTGCTTGCTTTGCATGAAAACCAGCCCGAGGGCATGGAGGTTTGGTTTACCACACATCCGCCGACGCAGGAACGCATTGATTTTGTGCGTCAAGAGATTCAAAAATTGCCAACGACAGTGGGTTTAAGAATGACCTCGGATCGCTTTGAAGAAATTAAGGCACGTGTTTTGGCATATAAAAAAAACGAACCCATTTCTCCTAAAGTACCAACGGAGAAAAGAACGCTCAAATAACCATGAAATTTGTTTATCGCACACTCATCGGCCTCGTGCTCTTTGTCGCCATCAGCTTGATAGGCGCACACTTTTATTTTTCGCCTAAACGCCTACACGCCCTGATTCAACCGCGTCTACAAAACACCCTCCAACGCACTGCCTCCTTCCAGAATGCCCAACTCCATTACGGTCTTGAACCCAGCATCAGTCTGAGTCATCTGGTCATTCAAAATCGTACGGGTTTTTCGCAGCACCCATTCATACAAGCCGAGCATGCCCAAATGGCCCTATCGCCTATTGCCCTTCTTACGGGTCAACATAGAATGGGCACATTACAACTTGAAAACAGCCACATCAGCATCACTGTCAATCACAAGGGCGAATACAATATTGACGATTTGATGCAAACAAAGCAAATGCGGGCGCCCATCAACCAACTCCAGCTGACCCACACCACCTTATCTTATCACAACCAACACACCGCGCGTAAAACCACCGTTCAAATTAAAAGCGCCACACTTCTGGCGATTCAAAATCAAGATCATATAGGCTTCACAGGCGATATCGCAACCCAAAACCTGATCATCCAAACACAAACAGACACCACACACCTCCCGGGTTTAAACCTTGCACTGCAATCGGTCTACAATCCAAAAACAAAAAACATCACCCTAAACGAACTTGCCATCAAACTCGGTCCTTTGCTTGCGAACCTTTCAGGTCACATCAATTGGCAAACCCTCACCACCAACCTACACACACAAGATAGCCCTCTCGATTTTGAGCGTGTCAAAACCTACCTTGTTGAACAAAATCTCTTATCGCCTCAGGCAACGCTTTCTGGCACAGGCACGCTCGACGTCCACATATCTGGCCCTTGGCCTCCCAAAGTGAAGGGCCAGCTCAAGGTTATAAACCTTGCCCTTACGGACCCCAATCATTTCAAAAACCCTATCATCAATGGCGAATTAGACCTCACCGCAGACGCTCAAAACCTACACCTACACGCGCTCAAATTTCAATCGGGTCTGACCGATATCACCCTCAGCGGGGTGATGTCCAATTTATATCAACGCCCCCATCTCTCATTTGCTTGGGTCTCTCACACGGCCGACATTGACGGATTTTTGCCTCCCCCCAAATCCACGCACGCCCAATGGGGGTTTGCCTCACCTGTATATGCTGCCGCAGGCACAAAAAAATCCGCCCTCATATCTTTGCTCAATCGCTTGGATATGGACGGATCTGTTCGCGCAGATTCTTTGCGCTATCATAATACCTGGATACGAAACTTTAACGCCACCACACGGGCTCAAAATGGCAGACTCAACATCAAACCCATCACCGGGCAAACGCACGGGGGCGCACTCAATGCCAGTCTTTTATTGACCCCCTACGAACAAGGCGCACACCTTGAAAGCAGTCTTTCGCTCATAAATGCCAATGCCAACCCCTTGCTCAATCAAACCCTCGGCTGGCACATCCCCCTGTACGGCGCACTGACGCTCACAGCACATCTCACGGGTGCGCTTGATACAACACTCACCTACTTGCCCACCACCACAAAGACCAACGGCAGACTGCATATGCAAGCAGGCAAACTCGTCAAGTGGGATGTGTTACAAAACAAGCTCAAAGCCGTTGAACAACTGGGCCTCTTAACGGCAGATGAAGTGCCCATTCAAAATGCCACCGTCATCTTCAACATAGCAGGCAACACCCTCGCCCTCAACGGCACCCAATTCACCGCAGCGAATATACCCAGTCGCATAAATGGTACAAGCGAACTTGGCGGAGTGCTCGCCTATACTTTAGACGTGGACGTGCCACCCTCAAGCATCCAATTTGGAGGATTTAACCTGGGTGCGCTCTTGGGCCGACGTACGATTCCCTTTCGCATCCACATTGGGGGCACGTCACAAGCGCCTAAAATCACAGCGGGAATGAGATAAATAAATAGGTCAAAAATCTTAGGCTATACCCGCTTTGCCAACCCCACCTCAATTAATTCTCGATTGAGAAACAACCCCTGCTCCAATACCACGTTAACATCATTTTCACCCGGCAAATAAAACACATCG
>JBLHJX010000249.1:0-8054 GCA_047619225.1 Candidatus Latescibacterota bacterium | reverse complement strand
CGTGTTGAGAGAATTATCGCCAATCCTGAAAAAGCACCCGAGGGTGTTTCCATTGGCCGCGAGGGAGATACGATCAAAGACAAAACGTCTGCTGCTGCCCAAAGTACATCCATTCGAGGCATGGCATTTTTGGTGCGCTTTGATCCCCTTTTTCAAACCATTGCAAAACACAGCAAACTGCTGGCATTGGTGCGGGGTCTTATTGGCCCTCGCATCAAAGTCTTTCGAGATCAAATGTTGCTCAAACCACCTGGTGGTCAAGCCAAACCCTTGCATCAAGATCAAAGTTATTTTCGCGTTCAACCACAAGATGATTTGGTCACTGCTTGGATTGCGTTAGATGAAGCAACGAACGACAATGGTTGTATGTGTTATGTGCCAACGTCACACAAACATGGCATCTTTGAAATTGAACAAGACCCAGATCGGCCCGTGCATCATATTCCCAAAACCAATGGTATCGTTTTGCCAGAGCCTGTGGCCTGTCCTGTGCCTGCGGGGTCCATCATCTTTCATCATGGGTGCACGTTGCACAACAGTGCTGATAACAATACCGACACGTGGCGCAAGGCGTTGATTATGCATTTTTCGACTTCGGATGCAACGTCTGAGCGTGAGCAGTTGAATGAAGAAGTTTCTTTGGAGATTGATTGAGGTATTTGAAATTGTAAACCATAAGAACCAAGGCAAATGAAATTCTACACCATGGGAATTAGAGCAATAAAAAGGGTCGAACGATTGTGGTCGTTCGACCCTTTTTTGCCTTCGGCGACCTCCTTTTTTTAACAGCAAAAAAAGGAGGCAAAAAAACTGCCACTGCGTGGCGCTTTTAATTTGTTTCAGTGTTCTTACGAGCGAAAACCACCCTCACCTGCCCGCGCAGTTCCCACACACCACCTCGTGTTCCACACGCCGCCCTTCCGACCCACCACAACCCACCAACTGCACAACGGCCCACACCACCAGCGTGAGGAAACAAGGTTATTTGAAAAATTACAACGCTGTTCGATTTCTACTGCGGATGTCTTTAACTATTGTGCCACTGTGTAAAATGCCTTTCATGGAGCGATCTCGAAAGGGGGCTGAGGCATCGTAATATTTTTGGGTTGTGTCTACAGTGTTTACCATGACGCCTGCACGATTGCGCGAGAGGGATTTAGAAATCACACCGTCGGGTTGGATGAATACGCTTTGCCAGGCTTGATAATAACCCGATGAATTGTTGGCACTGATCCAAAAATAATTTGTCGCGGCGTGGGCTTGAAGGGTTGGGCGCATAATGACGGTATGAATCTTAGGGCCAGCGGCACGTGCATTGTAAAAGGAGTCGAACAAGCATTGAACGCCTTTCTTTTTATAGGCACGATACAATTCTGGGAAGCGCAAATCGTAGCAGATCAGCAAACCGCAACGCACCCCATTAATATCCAACGTCACCAAATGATCTCCAGGCGAATAATGTCTCAAGTCGCTATTGGTACAAAAGCATTTGTCATAGCGATCTACAATCTGCCCGTCGGGATTAATCGCATACAAACTGTTATGTGGTTGATGTTTACCGGATAAACGATGCGCACTGCCCAAAATCACCCACACCTTTTTCTGCTTGGCCAAACTGCAAATGGCCTCTGTTTCTTCAATGAGTGCCGCCCAATCAAAACCTTCCCACGTCTTATAGTCTGTGCCTGCATATCCTGACAGCGCACATTCAGAAAAATGCACCACATCGGCACGTTGGTGTTTGGCTTGTACAATTTGTTTTTTGATTTGCGCGGCATTTTTTCGAATATTTGCACGGACTGAAAACTGGCACGTTGCTATACGGAGCTTGCCCTTGGGAGACATATGAATTTTCTCCAGTATTATTATCGACGATTAATTTTAAGATCTGATCCTTCAACTTAGACTTCGTTTTCTCAGTTGTCCAGCAAATTTAACAGGCGAACAATCGATCCATTCCTGTGCACTTTGCTCAACGCATCGTTTTGCTTATAAAACGCGATCGCATCCAACAGAGGGTGGCAGGAAGATTTCCCCAGTCGAGGAATAGTCCTTGGAGGGCATTTAACTTTGCACTTTGCACGCACCACTTTGCACACCTATATTGTTTTATGTTCTGGAAATACATTTTCTTTATGATAACATTGTGTTCCCTAACGGGGGAGGTAAGTGCTATGAATGATTGGACTGTCGGCATAGGTGGATGCGGTGGCGCGTTCTTTTACGCACAGCCGGGTGAGCTCAAAATAGAGCTTGAAAAACGCGACCGCAACATTCGAAATCGCAAAACAGATCTCAGGGCCATTCTCTTTGCCCCCGATCGCAGTGTTATTCAAGAAGTCACGATACCCGATGATGGACAATCAACCGACTCAGGAATCGGCCCCGCACAAACCGTTGAACTGTCCACCTCGGTCGAAAGTGCAGGTATCTATGGTCTCATGATAATGGTAGCATCTGATCGATATGGCGAAGACATCATTTGGCGATTTCGCACCAACTGTGACAAATACCTCATCGAAACCTCACGCGGTCACAAAGACGCGGCACACCTTGAACCCATTGTCCTGCTCGACTCTGACCAAGAAGGCTCGGTTTGTTTTTTTCCTCGCCCAACAGCTTTTGAAATTGACATTGCCGATCTACCTAGCGACATCTCATCGCTCAAAATCACCAACGCGTCGGGGCAAGAAGTCGCTACCCTGAGCTGCAACAATGGCGAGGCTACGCATCAGTTTGAGACAGGCGACAGAGGGGATGCCCCTTGGCAACTACTTTTGCCCAAAGCCCAAGCCACCGTACAAATCGATGGTGTCACGCGCTGGGCCACTCACGACCCCTATCCCGACCTCTCGCTTTGGACACCGCACCCCACAAGTTGGTTTGATCTGCACGCCAACCGTTGGTTACTCACACCTTACAACCGCACAGTCTATGGACAGCTCGGCGAAGAAAGATCGCTCGCCTATCAAATTCACAACAACGGGCAAAAAGACATCACCGTTGATCTGGCGTTAGACTACCCAACCAACAACTGGCCAGTCAAACTCTTTGACAAGCAAGTTCAACTTGCACCCCAAGAAACAGCCGATGTGGTGCTCTGGTTCTCCGTGCCAGAATCAAGTGAAACCGTTCATCTTCGCGCCACCGTGGGCGATCATACAACCTACAGTACCCTCACAGTACAAGCCGGAGAGGCACCAGCCACACAACCGCTCGACATGCCACTCAGGCTCAAGCCCTTCCAACACGAAAACGAGCAATTTGGCTACTTGCCCCAATACCCGGTTGAAAACCAAGTTTATTTTAACGCCAACAATCAACCCTTCATTCGTGCCTCAAAGGGCATTGCCACGTGGCACAACAACACGTGGGCAACCTCTGGCACCGAACAATCTGTTTCAAGCGCACACGCAGGACCCTGGACAAAAATCGCCTTTGATGCCGACGGAGATATATATGTACTCGCAATGGCCAATGGAGGCCCTTCGCTTCTTTACTCAAAAGACAACGGTCAAACCTTTACAGCCCATTCTTTACCCGAAGGCTCAGGCCGTTCATTCGACATCGAGCAATTCTCGGGTCACAACGTACCCATCGAGCCCCCACCTATTGTACAATTTCGCCGCACACAAAGCGACCCCAATCACTTTTGGCGCAAATTTGGCGATATGGAACTGCTCTTGCCGCGCAAAACAGAAACCGGCATCGAATGGTCAGACCCCATTTTCATCACCGACAAAAGCCTCGGTGTTTCCTCACATTCAGGCATTCCCTCTTCAATCGTCTCACGCGGTTCCAAAGTCCATATTTCCTGGGGTGAAGCCACAGACCCCGATGACAAAAGCATACCCGGCGTGCCAGCCTACGCAGCCACGTATGACCGAGAAACAGGTGTCCTAAGCGATCCCACTCTCATCGGCTACGGCGCACCCGCCAATGACGTACACAATACCCCTTGTATCACAATGGACAGCCAAGGCTACCTTCATGTCCTCACCGGCACACACGGCAGCCCCTTTCACTATTCCAAATCTCTCTTGCCCAACGACGCCACGGGGGGTTGGACAGACCCCATTCCCGTAGGCGAAAACCTGCGCCAAACCTACATTGGCCTCGTCTGCGACCCCGATGACACGCTTCATCTCGTCTTCCGCTTGTGGCGAGAAGACTTTCACCCAACCAGCTACTGCGCCACGTTGTCCCATATGTCCAAACGCCCCAACGAACCCTGGTCAGAACCCAACGTCCTTGTGACGGCCCCCTTCACCGAATACAGCATCTTTTACCACCGCCTCACCATTGACCAAAAAGGCCGCCTCTTTCTCTCCTACGACTACTGGTCTACCTTCTGGTATTACCGCACCGATCACAAAGATCGCCGTCGCGCCCTACTCATGTCCCCCGATGGGGGGCGAACGTGGAAACTCGCGGACAATGATGATTTGGTGAATGCACCAAAATAATCAAAGATCCACAAACAAAAATCGCACCGAAATGGATTTCAGCGCAATCATTGTAAAACCCTTCGAACTGAAAATTAAAAACCGGCGAACACAAAACGTATTCGCCGGTTTTTAATTTTGATTTATTTTATATACGGGTTGCAAACCATCTCCTTATTTGATATTTTTTTAAAGCGTCTTCTCCATAGCGTTAAACACAGAGGCTAAAAATGAACATTTCATTAGAATTACCCGACACAATCGCATCAGAAGCCTTAGATCAAACCTATCTCAAGGAAACATTGATATCCACATTATATCATCTGGGCAAGTTATCTGAAAAAGAAGCGTGTGATATATTGGGTTTAACACGCCGTGCCTTTGAGGATCTTCTGCCTCAATTCGGATTTTCACTGTTGTCAGGTAGCCAAGAATCTATAAACATTGAATTGAAAGCATAGATGATTTGAGACGCATTGTAAGTGATACTGGACCGCTGATCTCATTGGAAAAATTACGTGGTGGATATGATTTCATCCGAGTTCTGTTTGATGAAATCATTGTTCCACCGCGTGTTTTAGAAGAGCTTGCCCACAGTCTTTTTGATCCTGCTTCATTATACTTACACCATTACAACATTGTCGACTTGATCACAGTTCAAAAAACATCTGGCGTGCAGAAGGAATTTACTTCTGCACGCTTACACGAGGCAGAAATCCAAGCAATGTCTCTTGCGCTGGATCAAGATCTACCCTTACTCATTGAAGAAACAGAAGGACGGCGTGTAGCCCAAGAACTTGGACTACACATCTCAGGCATCGCAGGGCAAATCCTCAGGGCATTCCGCGAAGATTTCATCGATAAGTCTTTCGCACAAAGACTCTTGAGAGAACTTTTAGAAGCCGGGCGAATCAATAAAAAAATCTATGACTCACTTGATGAAGCATTGCAGACAAATTCATTTTAGCACACAAAAAGGGCTTACGTTTAGCACGTAAGCCCTTTTTGTAGTACATATTGCCAAATCTTTACCCTAATCCGTCGGAAAGGACAACGGAATGGTCGGTTCCTCAGCTTGGTGCCGCGTGCGGTCTTCAATCTTCCTGTGATAATACTCTTCAATAAACATCGCCAAATTTTTGGTCGCCTCTTCAAACACAATCTTACCCTTCTCTGCTGTTGCCTTCTCTGCTTCGCCCATCACACCCGAATCGGAGTATTGACTCGTCCATTCAATCAGCCCCATAGGTCCTTTGCCAAACAAATCTGTCCAAATGAAATCCGACCCCATCTTATTCGTCTTGGCAATTTCACTCTTGATCTTATCGGTGCGTACCGATTCAGGAGACAAATGCATCAACATCGACGTCTCCAATTCACCTGCGTGCGAACAACCACCCGGATAAACACTCTCTCGCCATTCTTTGTCAAAGTCGGGATTCAGCTTGAGCAACTGCCACCAACTGCAAAACACGCAACTGGCATCGGTCTCCACAATCACCCGTCTCGCCACCATATCCACCAAATTGTGATTGGAGCCGTGTCCATTCACCAAAATCATTTTCTTAAATCCGTGATAGGCCAAGCTCTTGCAAATATCCAGCACGTACTGAATAAAATGCTCGTAATGAATATTCAACGAACCAGGAAAATCCATCACGTGGTGTACATATCCATAACTCACGGGTGGCAATACCAAACTGTATTCAGGCTTTAAACGCGCGGCTTCTGTCGCCACCGCAGTAGCGCACAAATGATCGACTTTCAACGGCAAATGATGCCCGTGCTGCTCTACTGACCCCGTGGGAATAATCGGGATTTTGCCCAACTTGACCGCTTCGTTTACCTCTGGCCACGTCAACTCGTCAAACTGATAAATCTCTTTTACAGAAGACATAGAGAATTCCTTTGAAAAAGGTTTAAACAAATGCCGACACAACCCATTAGAAAAGATTGGGAACGATAAAGGCACCTTAGAAGTCTAACATGATATTCCAATTTCATGAACCCCAAACAAGGATTGATCTTGAAGCCATCCATCTGGAAAATCTGCCTTATTGCATTATACTTCTCCGCTTGTGGTGGCAACCCCGCAGGCCCACAAATTGTGGAATTACCGATTTACAACACAGAATTCACAATCGAACCCGGCGCGTTTACAGTTACAGGCTTTGTCGTTGACCTGACACAAATGGCAGGTCCTCTAATTGTCGGATCTGTAGGTACTACAGGGGGCCTCACAGGAACCATCAATATTCTGATATTAAACACCGCCAACTTTACAATGTGGGAAAGTGGCGAACCTTATACTCCCGCATTTGAATCGGGCCAAACACAAGGCGGAACGTTTGAAGCACCCATATCAACAACCGATAATTATGTGCTCGTTTTTAGCAACCGCTCAGATACAACAGATCAGAAAGTCGTAGGGGCAACCATCAGCCTCTTTTTTGAAGTAATCTCAGCCCAATGAAAATAATCGCATTTTACTTGCTTTCCACGCTCACACCCTCGCGAATCTCTTCCAAAATGCCCCAGCGCTCATAACCCACTTCAAGGTCGGTTTCAACTGTTTCAAGCCTTTCCTTAAGGGCACCAATATCTGTCCCATCTTGATATATCGCTGGGTCCGACAACGTTTCGTGCAATGCTTGTCGCTCTGTCTCAAGGACATCAATTTGCTCGGGCAAAGCGTCTAACTCTCTTTTTTCATTATAACTCAGCTTACGCACCGGTTCGCGTTTGCGTGATTGTTTCTTCTGCGCCACAACCTCCTCAACAGGCACCGGACGTTGGCGCAACCATTCATCATACCCGCCCACATACTCTCGCACCAAACCTTCTTCAAATACAATCGTACTCGTCGCCACATTGTTCAAAAATGCACGGTCGTGACTCACCAACAAGACGGTGCCAGAAAATTCAACCAACACCGATTCAAGCACATCCAATGTCTCTGTATCCAAATCGTTGGTCGGCTCATCAAGTGCCAGCACATTGGCAGGCAACGTAAACAGCTTGGCCAACAACAAACGATTGCGCTCACCACCAGACAATACCTTCACCAAACTGCGAGACCGTGCCGGGTCAAATAAGAAGTCTTGCAAATAGGAAAACACGTGTTTGTTCCTGCCATTAAACGTCACCCGATCACTGCCATTGGCTACGGTATCAAACACCGTCTTGTTGTCATCCAATTGCGCGCGCAACTGATCAAAATAGGCCACCTGCAACCGCATCCCGTGTTTCACAGTGCCCGACTGGGGGGCCAACTCGCCCAATAACAATCGCAACAACGTGGTCTTGCCCACACCATTTGGGCCAATCAACCCGATTTTGTCACCGCGTAAAATCGTCGTCGAAAATTGATCCATCACAGGGTTGTTCTCATAAGCAAAAGAAACGTCCTCCGCTTCAATCACCAACCGACTCGTTTTTTCTGCTTCTTGAGCCGCAACACGCGCTGTGCCTATTTCATTTCGACGTCCTTGTCGCTCAGTGCGCATTTGCATTAATGCACGCACACGGCCTTCATTGCGCGTACGCCGTGCCTTAATGCCCTTACGAACCCAAACCTCTTCGTCGGCCAGCTTGCGGTCAAATTGTACC
>JBLHJX010000248.1:0-8184 GCA_047619225.1 Candidatus Latescibacterota bacterium | reverse complement strand
TTGATCATTCACCGACGATTTTGGAATATTTGGACATTCCGATACCCGACCGGTTCCAAGGTTCAAGCGTGTTGGGACGAGTACGTGGTACAGATGAGGGCAAGACACAGATCCATTACGAGAAAGACATTCAAGGCGAAGTATCTGATATTGTCGATGATCCCGATCGTGCCCTGATGTGGGTCGTGCGGGATAATGATTATAAATACGTGCAATTTGGTGACGAAGCTATTCCACCGTTATTATTTGATCTCAAATCAGATCCCGACGAATTTCACAACTTAGCCGACGACCCCACACATATGCCAACCGTATTGACCTACTGTCAAAAGCTTTTGCGTTGGCGCATGAAACACGAAGACCAACGCATGTCCCATTGGCATGCCCGCCACAAATAATCATTTTCCAAAGGCTTTTTCATGTCACCCCGACCCCTCTATTCCCGCTCCGACCTCGAAACCCTCAAAACTTATTCCCGCGATCAAGTTTTCGAAGCCTTTGCTTCCTTCGATGATCGCACAATGGACATAAGCCAGTTTGTGTTACAGGTTGTGACCCTACTAGACCCCAAGCGTGTGCCCGGATTGTCTGACGCTATCGCTTCGCAAGATGTTGATGCCATTACCCAAGCTGTTTTGAATGCTTGCACCGGCGAACGTGCAACCGTTTCGACGAATGCAAATGATCAAACTCTACGCCTGGCCGAAGATGTCTTAACCCACAAATTCAAGTTTTATTCTGAGACCCACCAATTGCCCAATGATTTGGATTGGGACACCAACCCCGGCACCGCACATTGGTCACACGACTTAAATCGGTTTTCTTATTTGGGGCTCTTGAATCATGCCTATTTTGCCACCAAAGACGAACGCTTTAGTCAAAAAGCAGTTGGCCTAATTTTGGATTGGATTGATAAGTGTGAAATGGAACGTTGTTTCCAAGGCACACCCTATGTATTTGGCTCCTATTTGAACAATGCCATTCACTGCGCAGGTTGGGCGCGGTGTGTGCAAACCTTATTGCCCGAAGGGCAAATCTCTGGTGAAGCTTTGTTGCGCATTCTAAAATCGTTGCACGATCAAATTGCCTATTTGGAGATTGTGACCAATGGCCATGCAGGCAACTGGCCAACGATTGGATGCCAAGGCATTCTGCAAACATTGGCTGCTTTGCCCGTATTTCGCGACACGGACCGGTGGATTGATTATTGTATTGAAACATTGGCCAAGCAAATTGAGGCACAAATTTTACCCGACGGTGTGCAAGATGAGTTGACGCCCCATTATCACGCGGTGGTGGTGAACAATCTACTCACGGCGTGTGAGAGCCTGCGGGTTTTGGGACGTGAGTTGGGCGGGCAGACGTTGGAGACTTTGCGCAAATTGGTACACTACCAACAGCAAACCGTTGTGCCCGATGGATCGGCTCAGGTGGCTTTTAATGACAGCGACCCTGAATCTGTGCCAAAGATTGTGGATCGTTTGAAGGCTCTTGGGATGGACGATTATATTTCAGATCCTGACCAATTAGGGCCCGAAGCCTTTCCTTATGCCGGCGTGGCATTTTTGCGGCAAAAAGCGACGGATGGCGATTTGTATTTGGCCTTTGATGGTGGGCCTTTTGGCCGCTCGCATCAGCACGAAGACAAATTGGGTTTTTGGCTACACGCTTATGGGCGAAATTTGATCGTGGACCCTGGGCGTCATTTGTACGATAATTCGGAGGCGTCTTACATTCCCTATTTGCGTACGACACAGGCGCATTCGACCATTATTGTCGATGGTGAAGGACAAAACAGCCGCGCAAAGCGTGAAACGTGGATTGCACAAGCACCCGGATCTTTGACGTTTGCGGTGTCGGAAAACGAGATACGTGCTTCGTCGGCATATGATTTGGGCTATGGACAAAACAATGCGATTGATGTGGTCCATCAGCGCGAAATTGTGTTTGTGCAGGAGAAGTTTTGGGTCGTGTTTGATCGCGTGACAGGTACGGGTGAACATGAGCTCGAATCGCGTTTTCAATTTTACCCAGGTGATATTGTGGTGGAGGGTTCTCGAGCGATGACGCAATATGACGATGCAAATGTGTTGTTGTGGTCGTCAAGCGATTGGGCAGATATACATGTGGAGCAGGGGCAAGAAAATCCACGCAGTGGATGGTATTCAGCGAGTTATAGTTTGATTGAACCCGCACCGTGTTTGTCATTGTCGTGCAGCACAGCATTGCCGTTTACATCGGCAACGTTGTTGTTGCCCTATCGCGGCGCAAAGGTACCAGACGTTCATTTTGAGGCCAATGGTAATCGCGCAACAGTGAAAATGAATGGTGAGGCCTTTGATGTGGCAACAACGCTTATGTGAGGGGTTTAAATAAGAAAGAGTGAGAAGGTATCTCTGAATGTCTAAAAAGGTCGGCCTGCAGCGCAGGTCGACCTTTTTATTTTGCCAAGCATTGACCTCGGTGAATGATCTGGAGTATGTTTTAAAGATGAAAACGGTTTTCCACACAGGTATTATCATTAGGCGGTGAGGCCATGAATGAATTAACAGGTGTTGAACGCATTGGTAATATTTTGAGACATGAACCAGTCGATCGCATTGGTCTATTCGAACACTTTTGGGGTGATACGCTCAAGAAGTGGCAAGAGAGTGGGCATATTAACGCGCAGGAAGATTTGGCGACGCACTTTGGTTTTGATATGGCCACATGTGGGGCGTTTAATATGATGGCCGATTTGGGTTTTGTGCCCGAAGTGATTGAAGAGACCGATGAGACGATTTTGACGCGCGATGGCAATGGCGCCCTTTTGCGGCGGCACAAGTTGCACAATGCGACGCCCGAACATGTCGATTTTGCGGTGAAAGAGCGTGTTGCTTGGGAAGCATGGGTCAAACCACATTTGGTTCCGTCACGTGAACGGATTCGGTTTGAAGCGTATGAGAAGGCAAAGAAACAGAGTCAGGAACACGATCGCTTTTTCTGTTGGGCAGGCGTAAATGTGTTTGAGCTCATGCATCCGGTGTGTGGGCATGAATATATGTTGATGGGGATGGCCTTAGATCCCGATTGGATTTCTGATATGGCCAATACCTATGCCGATTTGACCATTGGTCTGATGGAGATTTTGTTTGCCGAGTCGGGAGTACCCGATGGCATTTGGTTTTATGAAGATATGGGCTTTAAGCAGCACCCGTTTATGTCACCTGCAATGTATCAGGCTTTGATTCAACCGGCACATAAAAAGACGATTGATTTTGCCCACGCACAGGGGTTGCCTGTGATTATGCATTCGTGTGGTTATATTGAGCCGTTGTTGCCTCATGTTGTCGATGCAGGCATTGATTGTTTGCAGGTGCTTGAAGTGAAGGCGGGGATGGATCTGTTGCGCATTGCCAAAAATTTTGGCGACCGTATTGCACTTTGTGGGGGTATGGATGCCCGCAATTTGGTGGCCAATGACCAAGGCGCCATTTCAGCTGAGTTGGAAGAGAAGATTACGGCAGTCAAAGATCTGGCCGGGTATATTTTGCATTCGGATCATTCCATTCCTACCACAACCGACTATGATACGTACCGGTTTTTTGTGGATAAGGGTTTGGAATTAGGAAGTTTTGAACAGCGTGAGGTATTGGTATGACATGTGCGGAACGTATAGAAGCCATTTTTCGGGGTGAAAGGGTCGACCAGGTGCCGTTTGTGCTCAAGGGGTGGCGGGTGCCGTCGTGCCAAACTGAGCGTGAGTTGCGCAATGATGGCATGGGCATTATGGATTCGTGTTCGGTGTATCACACGCGCAGCCCCAATGTGTCAACGGAGACGATTCAGTATTCAGAAAATGGGCAGGCGCTTCAGCGCACGATTGTGAAGACACCTGTGGGTGAGGTCACATGGGTGAACCGTCGGATTGCGACAGAAAAAACCGAAGCAGGGATAAGTTGGTTGGGTGTCATTTGGATGCGAATAATCGGTTGTGGGCCAAAGAGGTAGGCGCTTCAGACTTGGATTGGATCGAGGCGTTTTCACCGGCACCCGATACAGATATGACGGTTGCCGATGCGCGTGCGATGTGGCCAGGCAAAACGTTGTTTATTAATTTTCCGTATTTTGATACCTGTAATGCGTGTTGGATTTTGATTGACTTTCTGTGGTTCTGTTGATATATCCTGAGTTCCAAAAGAAGAATGGTTTTTCACTGTTAGGGAGGTTGTCTTTATGAAATTGGTAACGTATGCTGTGGGCGGTCAAGAAGCTGTGGGGGCTGTGGTGGCCGATGATCAAGTTGTGGTGGATTTGGCTGCGGCAGACAAGGCTTTGGCGCGGTCTGAAAAGCGCAAGGCGCACCCATTTTTTACGAGTATGCTGGCTTTGTTAGAAGCAGGTAACAAGGGGCGTTTGGCAGCGAAGAAGGCTGCGGCTGCAGCAGAAGCGAAATTGGGTAAAGGACCCAATGGTAAGACGAGCTTTGCCATTGGCAAAGTGAAGCTACGCGCACCTGTGCCCAACCCACGTAAGGTACTTTGTTTGGCCGGAAACTTTCAGGATCATCTCGAAGAGAGCGGCACAAATAAGATGCAGATTCAAGACAAAGAGACACCCCGTGTGTTTATGAAACCGCCAAGTACAACTGTAATTGGGCCGGGTGATAAGATTTTGATTCCCCCTATTGCCAATGGGGTGGACTGGGAAGGCGAGTTGGCTGTGGTCATTGGGCGCAAAGCCAAAGGTGTGAAGGCAAAAGATGCGCTGAAATATGTAGCGGGGTATACGGTGATGAACGATGTGTCAGAACGCAAGTTGGTCATTAAAAAGCGCACAGACAGTCGCCCACGCGATGATTGGTTCGATTGGTTGAATGGAAAGTGGTTGGATACGTTTGCGCCTCAAGGCCCATGGATTGTGACCGCCGATGAAATTAAAGACCCACAGACACTGGAAATCAGTACGTATGTGAATGGAGATCGCAAGCAGAATAACAATACGGCGCAGATGCTGTATCCTGTGAATAAGATTATTGAATATATCTCGGCGATTATTACGTTGGAGCCTGGGGATTTGATCAGCACGGGAACAATTGCGGGTGTTGGCAATACGACCGGGACATATATGAAGCCTGGGGATAAAGTAGAGATCGAGATTTCAAGGATTGGCCGGTTGAAGAATACGGTGGCAGCGAGTAAGAAATAGATCCCTTGAATGGCGAAGCATTTGAAGGGGTAACAACGTTTGGTAGTTGATGATAAAAAAGGCCGTCCAGAATTTGGGCGGCTTTTTTTATCAGGTGTTGACCCTTATGGATGATCTGGAGTATCGTTTAAAAAAGACATACGTGTTTTTCGTCCAAAGTTACCAGATTAATTATAAGGGGCATTGCAATGAATAAAGTCAAAACCATTCGATGTTACGACTATGTTAACCACCCGTATGAAGCTGTTCGAAATAGTTTGAGTGCTGAAGATTCTACTGTTTTTCAAGACGCAACAAAGGCAGCCACATCGCATGCACAAACCTTGACGTCTGAATTGCGTGTCAATATTGGTGGAATTGAGGTCGGAACGGATATCTCAATTTCAGTAAAAGAAATTGAAAACCGACCCAAGCAGAGTGGCTCATTTCCGAGGACCCGTCTCCAGCTTGAATGGGGCGCAACAAAAATGCCACACTTATTCCCCTTTATGAATGCCGAACTTTCTATCTATCCTTTAACAGCCAAAGAAACGCAGCTTGATTTCTTGGGAACCTATGATCCACCATTAGGAGTGTTGGGTGATGCCTTAGACGCAATCGTTGGGCATCGGATTGCAGAAGCTTCGGTTCATCGATTCATTCAGAATGTAGCAACCTATCTGAGGTCGGAGCTCTCAAAATCGGAGTAGTGTTGTTATAGATCCATTTAAAAGCCCCTTGGTGTTACCACTGCCAAGGGGCTTTTTGTTTCAGCGTTTCAATGTAAGTGTACCAAACGAATCACATCATACCTCCGGCAAGGTAAATGTGTCTCCTGTTTTTTCGATCCAGGCTGCGAGTTCACTTTGTAATGCTTCACGTTTGTCGTTGTGGGTGTCGAGAAAGGCGAGGTTGAGGGTTTCATAAGGGTCTTCATTGAGGTCAAACATAAACAAGGGTTGGCCTTCGAGACAAACGTATTTCCAGCCGTCATTGGTGCGAATGCCACGCCAGGTTCGGTTTAAACTTTGAAAGCGTTTGCGCACACATTGTTGGATGTAGGCAGACGTGGGTTCTGATTGGGGTGCGGGTCGGTCGGGAATGACATGATGGGAAAAATCGGTGCCTTCCATCCAGTCGGGCACGTCAATGCCGCATAGCCCAAGTGAAGTGGGGGCAAAATCAACGTGGTTAAAAGGGGCGTTGCTGTGTTCTTGTATGCGATGTCCACCCGCAGGTAGGACGATGCAGGGAATGCGCACAGCTTCTTCGTATGGATTGCTTTTTCTAAAATGACCGTGTGAACCGTGTGAGTCACCGTGATCTGAGAAGAAGATGACATGGGTGTTGTCAGAAAGCCCTTCTTCTTCGAGGGTGTCGAGAATGCGCCCTAGGTTTTCGTCAAGGTTTTCGATTTGAGCATAATAACCCGCAAGGTCTTTAAGCGCAGGCTCTTTGACACGTGGAATGTCGGGCACATTGGGGCGCGTTTGAATGGATTCGGGACTGTAATTTTTCTCGAATTCAGGTGGGGCAACATAAGGGTCGTGAGGAGGCTGAACGGAGAGCACGCCAAAGAAGGGGTCTCCGTCTTTTTGTTTTTTGATGAAGTCAATGAAGCGGTTGGTGAGTGCATCTGTTTCATAAATTTCGAGTTTTTCGGCCAAAGGATCTGTGTCGTCTCGCCCATCTTGGTCGTGCCCATGTATCCAGCAGTCGTATTGTGCATTGTTGTTTTCATATCCGAGCCAAATGTCAAACCGCCCGCGATGCTCACGCGGCACATGAATGAGTTTGTTGCTGCCTGTGAGATGCCATTTGCCAATGTAAGCCGTTGTATACCCGTGTTCGTTAAATGCATCTGCAATGGTTGGCAAGGTGGGATCGAGTGCTTGGGGTGTTTGTTGTACCGCACGGTGGGTATATCGGCTGGTCATGAGCGAGCCTCGAAAAGGTGTGCACCACGGACAACCCGAAATGGCTTGATAAAAAGGCACACCCTGTGCTGCCATACGATCCATATTGGGCGTGCGGGCATTGGGGTCGCCCATATATCCTGTGGCCTGTGCACGGTGCTGATCGCCAAAGATCCAGATAACGTTGGGTTTCATGTTTTTATTCCTTTTGGTGAATTATTTGTTGGGTTTATATGTTGGGATATTCATTTGGATTTTTTGCGAAAAATGGGTTTTGAGAATGGGCAATATAGGCGATTGAAATAGATGCGTCAATGTTTGAAGTTTCTATTTGTGCAAAGGTATGGGGTGCATTATCATGGCACCTCATTTATTGATCATGGTTTAGGATAGGAGAGGGTATGCTAAGTCCATTGTTGGCGCGCCGTGCAGAAGATGGTTTTCCCGTTCATGTGGGTATTATTGGTACAGGTAAGTTTGGTGGTGGACTCGTTGCGCAGTTGTCACAAATGCGAGGTATGGCCATTTCTGCTGTGGCAGACATAGATCCAGAACGTGCAAAACGCGTGTTGGTTGCCAGCGGAATAAGTGAAGATGATATTCAGATGGTGGCGTCTAAATCGGCCATTCGCGATGTGATACTGGCGAACAAAACGGCGATTGTGCCCGATGGGTTATTGGTGGCACAGTGTGATTATGTAGATGTTGTGGTAGAGGCGACAGGTGTGCCCGAAGTGGGCGCTCGCATGGCCTATGAGGCCATTATGCATGGCAACCATGTGGTGATGGTCAATGTGGAGGCCGATGTGACCATTGGTCCCATTTTGCGCCGATTGGCCGATCGTGCGGGCGTGGTGTATACACTGGTAGATGGTGATCAACCAGGCTGCACAATGAATATGATTGATTGGGCCCGCACCTTGGGTTTTGAGATTGTGGCTGCAGGACGTGGCACGACGATGTTTGGTGATGATAGGGCAGGGGTGCCCGATACGGTGCCCGAGCGGTTTGGGTTTTCAAAGGAGTTGATTGCACGGCGAACCATTAATTTTAAGATGTACAATTCTTTTCGCGATGGTTCAAAGGCACAATTAGAAATGAC
>JBLHJX010000247.1:0-8223 GCA_047619225.1 Candidatus Latescibacterota bacterium | reverse complement strand
CCAACGGTTGGCTGGTAAATTGGGTGTGTTTTGTACAATGCGAAGCACCTGGGCAGAAAAACCAGCGGGTAGGGCATATTCGATAAGCAAACCCAAATTATTGCGGTTGCCGGGTGTGTTGGCCACTTCCGCTGCGAGCAGTGTAAAGATTTCGGTGTGTTGTTCGCCATTTTGAGCCATGTCTCGTAGGCGTGCTTCAATCATTGTGCGGTACTGTGGCTGTTGGCGCACGAAAATGAGGTATTCGCGGACGGCTTCGGCATAATGGGCCTGGCGCTCGGCCAGCTCAGCCAGTTCTTTGGCAAAAAGATCGGGTTGGTTTAAGGTCCAACGCGCGTGATGATAAACGGCGGTCGCATGGTCGTAAATGCTATTTTTTAGGTATCGATTTGCAACAAGCGCAAAGGCATTGGGTGTGGTTGCATGTGGAAGTATTTTTTCCCATTCCAAAAATGCCTTTTCTCTTTCGCCAAGGGCAAATCGTGCATCCCCCAATTTGAGAAGGGTGAGGATGTCATTGGGGGATTGTTTGAGTTGGTGACTTAGGAGGGTGATGGCCTTGTCATGTTGCCCGGTGCGTGTATAGATATTTTCAAGGCGTGTCACGATGTCGCCCCGGGTGGGATATTGCGCATACAGGTTGCTGTAGATGCGCTGTGCGTTGGTCAGATCATTTTGGGTTTCAAAAATTCTGGCTTTTTGCAGTTCTGCATTGATTTGATGAGGCTGTATTGTTTGTGCCCCAACGGGCATTGTGTATAACAGAATGAGGATGGTGAGTATCTTCATGAACCTATGGTTCCAGGTTTAAGATGATGAATATTTGGCTTCACGCGCACAGGTGACGCCTACGTCAATTTTGTGATGGGGGGCTTTGCGCGGGTGCATCTTCTATAAGTGATTCAAAATAGCGTCGAATGAGGCTTTGGTATTCGGTTGGGTAGCCGTCTTTGAGTGCCTCGCGCAGGTATTGGCGCAAGGGGTTGTTGCTTTCACCCAAATTGGTGGGCAAAGAACCAGGGCCGCGATAGGCTATGTTTTTTCCCGATTCGGCTTCACGCTGGCGGCTTTTGCCGCGTTGGCGCATAGATTTTTGTGCATCGAGCATGCGCGATAATATTTGTTGTTGGCGGTGGAGTGTTTCGGGTGTGAGGTGGCGTTGTTGAAGTTCTTTGGCTGTTTGCTCCATGTCGGATGCCACTTTGCCTAAGTCACCTAACATCTGCTGTTGTTGGCGTGCCATTTCTTGACGCAGTTGTTCTAAGGCTTGTTGAATGGCGCGTTGCTGGGCAGCCAATTGTTCTAACCCAGGTTGTCCTTGCCCGGGTTGCGGTTTTCCAAATAGACCTTCGGTTTGTGAATTGACTTCGCCTTGTTGTTGAGATAGTTCTGACATTTTCTGCATCATTTCTTCAAAGCCTGTTCCTGATTCCGATGATGCAATTTGACCCAATGCACGTTGCACCATCATGGCCGCACTGTTGAGCGATTGCATGGCATGGCGTGCGTCTTGTGCTGCCCGTTGTGAATTGCCGCTGTTGAGATGTCCCGCTGCATCTTCCATTTTCTTTAGGGACTCTCCCAATGCGGCGCCTGCTTGTGGTGGTAAAAAGAAGGTTTTGTTTGAAGCTTCTTGAAGGCGTTGTATCATGCGGTTCGCTCCTGTGATGGTGCGCGCTTGATCTAATGCCAAGGGTGCTGTTTGTTCTCTGCTTTGTGTTGTTTCTGCGCGTTGGGTCGTTCGTTCTTGCGACTTGGAAAGGGTTAAAAGATCGTGCAGTGCACGACTGAGTTCCTCTGCAATATCGGCTTTTTGCTGATTTGAGAATTCTTGGCGAATTTGATTCATTTGTTGGGCCATTTGTTGCAAATCTTTGGCGATGTTTTCGCTCTTCTTTTGTGCGGACGATTGCTGGTTCGATTCTAAGTTTTGCTGTGTTTGGTCCATGCGTTTCGTAAGCTCTTTTTGTTGCATTGCTTGAGCAAGCTGTTCTAATTGTTGATCGGTTGGTGTTGAAAAGTCTTCGGCCGATATTTTGAGTTCATCTTGCAGTTTTTCTGTGTCATCGGCGATCTGTTCTTGACGCCTGGCAAGGGCGTCAGGTGTGATGTCTTTTTGGATATCTTCTGTGATTTTTTCTTGTGATTCTGCGAGTGCCTCAAGCTTTTTGGTGAGGGCATCAAGGGTCTGTTGTTGTTGCACTCTTTTGAGCAAGGCAATGGTGCGATCAATGGATTCTTGAAATTTTTCACGTTCCTTTTTGAATTCTTCGAGCGCTTTGCGCACCAATTCTGAATCTGCTGTTTGCATAGCATCTTGCAGTTTTTCCATGGCTTCTTGTAAGGCTGGCGATTGAATTTGATTCAGCAGTTCTTGAAGTTCTTCAAGCTTTTGCAGTGTGTCGTCTTTTAAAAGGCCACTTTCTTCGAGTTTATCCAGTGTTTCCGCCAACTGTTCTGCTGTATTTTGCATTTGGTTGTTCATGTTTTCTTGGGTTTGAATGGCTTCTTCCAACTGTTGTTTATCTTGCCAGTCGAGTTTGTCGTTGTTGAGCAATTCTCTGGCAATGGTCTCGAGCTTTTCTGTAAGTTCTTGGCTACGGGACTGTACATTTTCCATTTCACCGAGGCTTTCTTGTTGGGCTTTTTCAGTTGCCTGATGAATTTCGTAGAGGCTGGGAAAACGAATGACAAATTCTTGTGTTTCCCCATAGTTGGGGGATGGGTTGTTGTCGTAGGCGCGTACACGATAGGTAATGCGGTCTCCGGGCAAGAGATCTAAAGCGGTTAAATTCCAAATCGCATCGGCTGTGGTTTCTTTGGCTTGTTGTGCCAAGACCATGGGTTTTACCTGGTCTTTTGTTTGTTCGTTCACTTTATAACGGACTTCCATTTTGGTAATGCCATAATCGTCGAAAGCTTCAGCAGATACAGAGAGGCTCATGGCTTCGCCGATTTCGGCATTGCCCGGGCGCAACAGGCGTACATCGGGTGATCGGTCGGGTAAGGCGACAATGCGATATGTGACTGGGGCTCGGTTGCGAATCATATGTGGATCTTGCAATTGAATGGTATATCGCGCGTCTTTGTCTATGGTGAGTGTGACCTGTGCTTGGTTGTCGGATACCTGCGTCGGGACGCGTTGATCCTTGTCGATGATCAGCCATGCATCGTCTAATGTCTCGCTGGTTTCAATGTGCAGTGAGACCGAAGTGCCCAAAGGCACAACAATATCTCCGCCTTCTTGATTCTGCCTGTCTGGAAGATGTGTGTGTGGCGGGAACGTGTCGTGATGCACCACCCGAGTGACCAAAGGTCTTTGTCTTACGGTGAGTGTGTAAGATTGTGTTTTGGCATTGTGTGCGGCAAAATAATAAGAGAAAGATCGCGTGACGATTGGAAATTGATGTTTGGCGATTTTTTGGCGTACGGGCAATACAAGCGGTGCCCAATCTTGTGTTTCGTTTTCGCGGGTAAACAGATGGGCTTTTCGAGGGACAATGCCTGATAGTTCGGCGATAATTTCGAAGGGTTCGCCTGCGACCACCTCTGCATGACCTGGACGTACCGTAATATATGTTTCGGGTGGCTTTTCAAATGCCGTTAGGGGTTGCAACAGGCGCTGGGTGGCCCCTATTAGTGTTGTGGGCCAGATGGCGTGGCTGATGAAACAGATGAGTAGGATACCCACCAAAATGAAGGTAGTGTGCAGGGTGCGGCGCCGATTGATGATGCCTTCAAATTTGAGGTGGGTTGTTTCTTGGTTGGCGCGTTCAACCGCGGCTTGGATGAGTGCTTGAGATTGGTTTGGTTGGTCTTTTGCTTCCCAAAGTTGCAAGGCACTAATCAGCTGTTGCTGAAGCCCCCCAAAGTGTGTCTCAAGTTGGAGTGCGAGGGCTTCCAAATTTGGGGGGGATAGAAGCGGTGCAATGGCATAACGAATCAGTAGGTAAAGGCTGCTCAGCACAAGAAGCAGTTCGAGGAGAACTTTGGCGGTGGGCGATAGATAAAGCGCTGCTTCAATACCAACCAACAACAAGCCCAAAGACAGCGCCAATGCACACGAAAGCACTATGCCAAACAACACGGTGTTGCGTGTGAGGCGTGTTTGTACTAAATGGAGGCGTTGAACAAGGTTTTGGTAGGCGGTTTGGGACATGGGGTCAGGAAATTCTTAATGTGTGAGTGCCCAGACGATGACGTTGGTGCCCATTTTGAGGGCTTGTTCTCTTTTGTAGGGTGGATCGCCGTGTACTTCGGGATCATCCCATCCATCGGCAATGTCGCTGCTGAAATTGTAAAAAACGACCAACCGTTTTTCATGAAAGATGCCCAGGGCTTTTGGGGGGTCTCCATCGTGTTCATGAATTTTGGGCAAACCTTCGGGAAATGGGAAGGGGGTTTGAAAGAGTTCAAATGTGGGCGGTAATTCAACCAGCTCTTTATGCGGGAAAACACGGTTGAGTTCTCTGCGTAGTGATGCGTCGAGACCGTAGTCGTCGTTTGCAAACAAAAACCCACCGTGTTCCAAATACAACCGGAGGCGTCGAACTTCTTCTTCTGTGAAATGGATATTGCCATGACCGGTAAGAAAGAGCACGGGGTAGGCAAATAGGTTGTCATCTGAAATTTCGATTTGTGCTTCTTCTGTGGCGGTGTGAAGGGGTGTATGTTTGCGAATGAAGGCCAAGAGATTAGGGATTTCTGTTGGGCCATTATACCAATCACCACCGCCGTCATATTTGAGCCGGGCGAGTGTGAATTCTGCTAAGGGCTCACGCAGTTGGGCATGGCTGGGTTGTGAGACCAGTACTGTGCATAAAAAAATAACATATAAAAAAGATTGGTTTGGCATATAGGACTCAAACGTTTGGATTTCTCAAAGGTTCACTCAGGACACAAAGGGGCAGGGGTACAGGTATTCATTCTGTACCCCTGCCCCTTTGTGTGTCAAACTTGCAGTTAGTCGGCTTCTTGTAAAGAAGGTGCCGGCTCGATTTGAACGACTTCCTGCGACTTTCCAAACGTGTAAGTGCAGTCAAAGTCTACTTCTGATAAGCATTTGTCATCGATGGGAAAGGCCGCACACTGCTTGGGACGATCTTCGTAAATGCTGCATAAGGAAGAACCATCTTCTATTTTGACAAGAAATGGACAGCGATACAGAATTTCACAACAATTGCCACATTGATTGCATTCTCCTTGGCGCTCTTCTATTTGCTCTTCAACATATGTTTTTTTAAATCGAAGCACCAAAAAGCGGCGTATTTTTCCAATGGCTTGACGTCGTGCTTTTTGAAATTTATTCGGCATAAGCATCCGGCTTGTGACGCGCCATGAGATGACGCCAGTGAGAATTGTCTCGTATAAATTACGTTTTTAAAAGACCTATTGCAAGCTGCTTAAGTTCCTTAGGGTCTATCACACGCCAGCCCCACAGGATAAGCGGGTAGCCGAGAAGAAAAATGCTGCGTGAGATGGTGCCTTCGATAGATGTATCTGATAATCCCCCAGATATTGCAATATAAACAATGATGCCCGCAATGGCAATTTTGCCGATACGCGCAAATTCATAGGGTACACTATAAAATTGGCGTACAAAAAGAAATAATAAGATAACCATGAGCATGTAGGCTGCTAAAGTACTCCAGGCCGCAGCAACAAAGCCCAATTTGGGCAATAGGTAGATGTTGAGGATGATATTGAGCGTGGCACCTGCGCCTACAATAGCTGGCAAGGCGTGGGTTCGGCCATGAATATAAACCCCTGCAGTGAGGATAACATAAAGCCCATAACAAAAAAAGGCCAATGCGACAAGGGGCACAACCTGTTTACCCGCAAGGTAGTCTTGGGCATTTTGACCTGCGATGAGTACGATGCATTCGTGTGCAAAAGTGGCCAATAACAGACATAAAAACAGGCCAATGACCACATAGTAGGTGGTGATTCGGGCACATAATTGGCTGGTTTGTGCAACATCGTCCGATTCAAGTACGGCGGGTGCCCAGGCGGCTCGAAAGGCTTTGATGGCAAAAAAAACGGGCAACCCCAACTTATATGTGATGCCGTAAATGCCCAGTGCTTCAACTCCGAGGAGATATTGAATTAAAAAGCGATCGGATAAGTTGATGATGAGCACCGATACGGCTGAGGGTATGAATGGGAGCCCAAAGGAGAGCAGTTGGCGCAACGGGGCATTGTGAAAGGTGAGACGCAACGTAGATAGGCCCACAGGACATATGACAACAAAGGCAAAAAGGGAACTGACGAGATTGGCTTTGAAGATCGCATCTGGCCCATGTCCTTTTATGGCAATGAGATAGGCTGTGAGACCTAACTGTAAGGTGTATTGTACAAATCGAACAAGCGTATAAAGGGTTGATCTCTTTTGGGCACGACAAAGTGTAAAGAAGGGCTCCGAAAGGGCATCGAGCAGCAAAATACCACTGATATAAACAAAGATATTGGCTTGTTTGTCATTGTATAGCAGGTGTTGGGCCAACGTTTGTGCATTGAAATAGACGAGTGTGGACAGGCAGAACCCGATGCACAAGAGGGTCCAATAAGCCGAGCTAAAGGCTTTTTGTTTTTCGAGTAGATCTTTGTTGGTTGACAGCACGCGAATAAGCGCGGGATTTAAACCCAGTGAATAAAAGATGGCACCAAACCCGACGACAGCAAAAGCGAGTGAGACGACCCCGTTATCTGCCACCGACAAGTGCCGTGCATAGATGGGTACAAGGATAATCGCAACAGCGCGCCCAAGCAGGTCACCTGTGCCATAGATGGCGGTGTGGCGTATGAGGGATATAAGGCGTGAGAACATAAAATCGATAGATGTGAGACGACCTCACACCGCCCTTCCTTTAAGGTACTTTAAAGCATGGATACAGGATCGACGTCTATGGAGACGGTGACGCCACCGCCGTGTCGCGTTTTGGGCGCAAATTGTTGTTTTACTTTGCGTGCAAGGGCATTTAAGTGACTGTGTGATTCAGATTTGGCGACCACTTGCCATCGGTATGTTTGTTGAATACGCGACAAGGGGGCTTGCACAGGGCCCATAATTTCAACATCGGGAGGCGTTTCTGCACGTAAGGCACCCGCGCATATACCGGCAGTTCGGGCCACTTCATGTTCATCACGGCCTTTAAATAAGAGCAAAACCAGGCGTCCAAAGGGTGGGTAACGGAGCACTTGGCGGGTGCTTATTTCACGTTGGGAAAACTCGAGAAAGTCGTGGGTTTGGGCACATTGGACGGCTTCACCATCGGGCATATAGGTTTGCACAACCACTTCACCGGGTAACTCCCCTCGTCCTGCGCGACCCGAAACTTGGGTGAGCAGTTGAAAGGTGCGTTCACTTGCACGAAAGTCGGGCAGATGAATGCTTGTGTCGGCAGAAATAACACCGACTAAGGTGACACCGGGAAAATCAAGGCCTTTGGCAACCATTTGGGTGCCAAGGAGGATGTCGGCTTCGCCTCGGCTAAACTTTTCGAGAATGCGATCGTGGGCGCCTTTGCGCTGAGTGGAATCGACATCCATGCGCAAGACGCGTGCATTGGCAAATTGTTGTTCTATGGTTTCTTCAACGCGCTGGGTGCCCACACCGAGCATTTGGAGTTGGCGATTGTGACACGATGGGCAATTGTCAGGCATTTTTTGAGTAAAACCACAGTAGTGGCACAGCAGATTTTGTTGGGCAGAATGATAGGTAAGTGTGACTTGGCAATGCGGGCATTCAATGCTTGAACCACATCCCGTACATTGCACGGTGGGCGCATATCCTCGACGGTTTTGAAGCAAGATGATGCGTTCATCACGCTTGAGACGATCGTGCATCTTTTCGCGCAAGGGTTTGGAAAACAGCCCCCCCCCTTCATGGCGCATGTCTACGAGTGTGACAATGGGCATGGGGCGGTTGTCGATGCGTTCGGGCAAGGTAATGAGGTTGAATTTTTTGTTTTTGGCGTTGTGATAGGATTCGAGTGAGGGCGTGGCAGATCCCAACACGACGGTGGCATTTTGCAACTTGGCACGCATGACAGCCACGTCGCGGGCATTGTAGCGGGGTGCTGGGTCAGATTGTTTGTACGATCCATCGTGCTCTTCGTCGATGATGATGAGGCCCAAGTTATTAATGGGTGCAAAAATAGCAGAGCGTGCGCCAATGACAACGGGGCGCTTGCCCTCGCGCACTTCACGCCATGCATCGTACCG
>JBLHJX010000246.1:0-8259 GCA_047619225.1 Candidatus Latescibacterota bacterium | reverse complement strand
AAATTCTGTATCCTACATCCCAACCAGAACCAAAAGGAGACACCCTTTATGTCTGAAACCGACGCTCTCAAACACATCCGACTCGTACTTGTTGAACCCAAACAACCCGGCAATATTGGCTCCGTTGCCCGTGCCATGAAAAATATGGGCCTGTCGCGACTTTATCTCGTCAACCCGGCCGATCATACGTGTGGCGATGCCCGAGCAATGGCCCACGGATCGGGTGACATCCTCTATGGTGCGACAGTTGTCGACTCTTTGGCAGAAGCATTAACAGGCACCTCTTTGGTTGTGGGCACCTCACACCGTCTCCGACGAGGCTTCAACAGCTTACACCCGCCCAGTGAAGCGGCAAAACAATTGATCGCACTGCCACCAGGCATGGAGGGTGCTATCGTTTTTGGTCGGGAAGAAAATGGATTCACCAACGACGAACTACACATGTGCCAAATGATCACACGGGTCCCTTCCGCGGTTTTATACCCATCTCTCAATCTCTCGCAAGCAACGGTCATTTATGGCTATGAACTCTTTCAAGCCGTTCACACTGCCCCCGAGCCGACAGACCGTGACCTGGCCCCACATGATGAAATCGAAACGATGTATGGCCACATCCAAGTGGGCTTAGACAAACTCGGCTTTGTGGCCCGGCACAACCCACGCACCTTTATGAACTCCATTCGGCGCATCTTTGATCGCACCCAACTGGAACGCAGAGATGTCGCAACCATCCATCAAATTTTCCGACAGATCGATCGTTTCGTTTCTCGGCATGGCATAGACACAACGTCACACACTCAGATCGAGACAGAAGACGAGGAGTTGTAGATCACGCTTATGCACGCCCTTATTCCATTTCTCTATCTCATGACCTATGCTGGACTGCACAGTGTACTGGCAGTGGATCGTGTTAAAACACACCTATATCGCCTCATCCCCCAAAGATACTACCGCCTTCTTTATACGCTTCTCAGCATTGCATTACTCCTACCCCTGCCATTTCTGCCCTGGCCAACTGGGACGGTTTATCATATTTCAGCACCCGGGTCTTACCTCTGCCATCTCATCCAACTCATTGGGATCATTGGTTTTTTATGGACACTTCGCCACACAGCGATTGGGGACTTTTTGGGCTGGGCGCACCTAAAAACATCTCCTCAATCACCCCAACTCGTTACCACAGGACCTTACCAACTGTGTCGGCATCCATTATATTTTTTTTGTTCCCTCATATTTGCCGCACACCCTCACATGGGCCAGGCACATTTGATCTTAACGCTCTGGATTGTATTCTATTTTTGGATTGGTTCTTATATTGAAGAAAGACGCCTCATCCTTCAATTTGGCAATGCATATACAACCTATCAGACAACCACACCACGCCTCATCCCATTCCTTTAACCGTATGCTTTAATCATTTTTTCCTATGGCTTGCCAATTGCACACCCACTGAGGTAGTATATTAAAGTACTGGTAAGACAGGGCTTGCGATTTGAGATTAAAACCATTATCATGTGCCTTTGAAAACATACCTTTAGAGACCCCGTCTGGATAAAACTATGGAATGGATATCAGAATACAGTTACTTGGCCACGCTGCTTGTTGCAGGCATTGTTTTGGGTGCAACACCCGTCATAGTCCCCCTCTTCATCTCCCCTCGCAGCAAAGGCAAGAAGACCCTCGACACCTATGAATGTGGTGTCGACACATTGGGCAGTGCGTGGGTACGCTTTGATATTTCTTATTATCTCTTCGCACTCATCTTTGTCGTATTTGAAGTAGACGTGCTCTACATCTTGCCCGTGGCCGTTATTTACAACTCGGATGTATACATTTGGCGGGACTTCATTGAAGTCTTCATTTTTGTTGGCATCCTCTTTTTGGCCATCATTTATGCGTGGAGCAAAGGCGTTTTGAACTGGAGATCTCAATAAATGTCTGATCCAAAAGATCCATCACTCGAATTGCCGTTGGTCAATGGCAATCCGACACATACAGAAATATTGCGTGAAGAAGTAGGCCCACTCATTCACATAGACTCTCTCGAGAACCTGCTCAACCACGCACGGGCTCGCTCGCTTTGGCCCCTAACATTTGGCTTGGCCTGCTGCGCCATTGAAATGATGGCCGCAGGTGCCTCCCGTTTTGACCTCGACCGCTTGGGTGCTGGCGTTTTTCGCCCCAGTGCACGACAAGCCGACGTCATGATCCTTGCTGGCACCATTTCACGCAAAATGATTGAGCCCATCAAAACCCTATGGGATCAAATGCCTGCGCCCAAATGGGCCATTGCGATGGGCGGTTGCACCATTGACGGGGGACCTTTTAAGTACCCCGGACAATATGCGATTGTCGAAGGTGCCGATAAAATCGTACCAGTTGATGTCTACGTGCCTGGGTGTCCCCCACGCCCAGAAGCACTCTTTGCTGCCCTCATCAAATTAGAAGAAAAAATTAAAGCCGGAAAGAATTTCAAAAAATGAGCCTGCTTGCCCACATTGAAGGTGTTCAAGAATCCACCGATATCGACTACAACGCAAAAGGGTTTCACCACCTCCACGTCATTCTTATTGATGCATTGCCACAGGTGACCCAAACCTTTTACGACAGTGGTTTTTATCTTGAAATGATGACCTGCCAAGATCGACGCGAAGCCGATGGCGTTTTTCGTTTGGTCTATCAATTCTGCACCTTGGGCACACCCCAACGCCATTTGGTGCATCTTCACATCGATCCAGCAACCGAAGCCCCCAGTATGGCCCATATTTTTCCCGCATCAGATTGGCTCGAACGCGAAGTTTTTGACATGTATGGCGTGCGTTTTTCAAATCATCCAAACCTCATACGCATCCTCATGCCCGAAGATTATCCCGCAGGTGCGCATCCATTATTAAAAGACTTTGTTGATCCTGAAAGTGAAGGGGAGGCCGATGGCCAGCCGGTTTGATGTGGTGCAGGATACAGAAAGTCGCGACACATACTATCTCAACATGGGCCCCCAACACCCATCCACACATGGTGTCTTGCGCCTCAAACTCCACATGGACGGTGAAACCATCCTCTCGGTTGAACCCGTCATTGGTTATGGACACCGAGCCCATGAAAAAATGGCCGAAAACCGCGACTACCTCAAGTTTTTACCCAACCCAAGTCGCGTAGATTATATCTCAGGCATGATCTACAACATTGGTTATTGCCAAGCCATTGAACGTGCGATGGGCATTGAAGTACCTGAACGTGCCGAATACATTCGCATCATAGCCAATGAACTCAACCGCATCTCCAGCCACCTCTTGTGGCTTGGCACCTTCTTGCTCGACTTAGGTGCATTTACACCCTTCCTCTATGCGTTTGATGACCGCGAAAAGATCCTCGATATTCTCGACAGAGTGACGGGTTCACGCCTCACCTATTGTTATGGCCGCTTTGGTGGTGTTGTCCTCGATGTGGACGACATTTTCCTCAAAAATGTTGCCGACTTCTGCACGTATTTTAAAGACCGATTTGAAATATATACAAACCTGGTCATTGACAACGTCATATTCCAAGAACGCAGTGTGGGTATCGGCATCTTTGAACAAGACCTCATACAAAAATACGGTGTATCGGGTCCTGCTTTGCGCGCGATGGGGCACGCATATGATGTGCGTAAAGACGAGCCCTACGGCATCTACGACCGCTTTGAATTCGACATTCCCACACAACAAGCGGGTGATTGCTTTGCGCGATCTCTTGTGCGAATGGACGAAATGCTGCAAAGCGTGCGCATTATAGAGCAAGCCGTCAAAGACATTCCAGAGGGCCCATTTATGGCGCCCAAAGTACCCAAACGCATTCGCCCCGCCGAAGGTGAATATCACTTCAGCGTGGAATCTGCACGTGGCAACTTTGGCATGTATATTGTCAGCGATGGCACAGACATCCCCTTTCGTTTAAAATTGCGCACCCCATCATTTGCCAACATGGCCACTATGCCCAACGTTATGAAAGGCTCGCTGCTTTCAGATGCCGTAGCAATTTTGGGAAGCATAGACATTGTCGTACCTGAAATAGACCGGTAAAAGCACTTAAAGGAAAAACGTTTCACATTTCACGGATTCCAAATGCCCACAAATATCACACAATTCTTCGGAAACTTTTGGTTGGCCATTGGCGCAACGATTGCCATTATTATGGCCTATCTCAGTGTCAACGCCATCATGCTCATTTGGCTTGAGCGCAAACTCGCCGCGCGCATTCAACGGCGAATTGGACCCACACGCGGTCCCTTTGGCCTTGTTCAACAGATCTTTGACATGGTCAAGCTCTTCAGCAAAGAGCTCATTACCCCCAACCAGGTCAACCGCGTCCTTTATCTCATCGCACCCGTCATGGTCTTTACACCCGTACTCGCAATTTGCTCCCTCTTTCCTATCTCGGCCACTTGGATATTTCACGACTATAACATTGCCGTGGTTTTGCTCTTGGCCATCAGTGGTGTCAACATTTTGGGTATCTTCTTTGCCGGATGGGGATCCAACAACAAGTATGCCCTCTTAGGAGCCGTACGCTCCGTCGCGCAAAATATCTCATACGAAATCCCACTGATCCTCTCAATTATCCCCATTGTCATGATGACGGGGTCCCTCTCTCTTTATGGCATCGCCGCTGCACAAACCATTGTACCCTTTGTTCTCTTACAACCCATTGCGGCCATCATATTTATCATCTCGGCCACCGCGGAAACCAACCGTGCCCCCTTTGACATACCCGAAGCCGAATCAGAACTTGTAGCCGGATTCCACACCGAATACTCTGGTATGCGTTTTGGCCTGTTCTTTTTTGCCGAATACTCCAACATGATCATCGTTTGTGGTTTGGCCACCGTGCTCTTTTTAGGCGGGTGGAAAGGGCCTTATTTGCCCGGCCCCGTTTGGTTCTTCATCAAAGTGTATGCCCTCATCGTTCTCATGATGTGGTTTCGGTGGACCTTCCCGCGCTTGCGCTTTGACCAACTCATGAAATTTGCGTGGATGGTGCTGGTTCCCATTGCATTGATTAACCTGTTGATCACAACCTTGGTATTGAAACTCGTGTAAGTAAGAAATCGAATACTCAGTCTATTCTGGAGTCTATAAATGGCCTTCGTCAAAGAAATTCTCGACGGCACAAAAACATTGCTCACCGGCATGAAAGTGACCTTAGATAACTTTCGCAAACCGCCGATCACATCAAAATACCCCATAGAAAAACTCGAAATGTCTCAAGCATTTCGGAATGTGATCGTGCTCATTGAGAAAGACGACATCCAAACCCACGATTGCATTGGATGCAAAGCCTGTGAACGCGTTTGTCCCTCATTTTGCATTGTTGTCGATGGTGAACGCCCCGAAGACATGCGCCGGATGCGGGCCACCAACTTCAAAGTCGATTTTGCACTCTGCAGTGATTGTGGTCTGTGTTTAGACGTATGCCCTACCGATACTTTGGGATATAGCAAAGTACACGATGAAGCCGGATATAATCGCAGTGACTTTGTCTATGACCTGCTCGACCCATGGCGCGAAGCAGAAGCACCAACCGTTGAGCGTTTGCGGAAATTAGAAGCCGAACAGGCAGCTGCCAAAAAAGCCAGAACAGTTAAGAAAGCGGCAGTCAAAAAAGCAGCAGCAGATACACCCGTCAATACTGACGACACGGAGAAAAACGATGCCTGACATCGTCGTTTATATTTTTGTTGCCCTCACGCTCATCGGTGGTCTCATGGCCGCCTTTGCTCGCCAAGTGCTCAACACCATCATTGGTTTGGGCATCAGCTTGCTCGGCTTGGCAGGCCTCTTTCTCAACCTCGGAAGCCCCTTTGTTGCCGCAATGCAAGTCCTCATCTACATTGGTGGCATTACCGTTGCCATCGTTTTTGCCATGATGCTCTCCATATCGATGTCCCTTTTGCCCCCTGCACCCGACACTCAGAAGCGCATATTTGCCATTCTCTCTGGCATCGTCTTTTTTGTTGCACTCTGTTCCATGATTATGGGCACACATTTTAATATCATTCCACCCGCGCCAGAGATTGCTTGGTCGGTTGGCCAAATTGGCCACGCGCTTCTCACCACATATAATCTCGTATTTGAAACCCTCTCACTCGTCTTGTTGTTGGCCATTATCGGAGCCATCTTAATTGCCCGCAAGGACCACCCGACACCATGACCCTGCACGCTTATTTACTCATTAGCCTTGCCCTCTTTTCACTGGGCCTTATTGGGGCACTTTCCCACCGCAACCTCATTGCGTTGCTCATTGGTGTGGAACTCATGATGAACGCCGCCAGCCTAAACTTTATGGCCTTTAACCGATATGTGGTCACCGATCCCACAGTTGGCCAAATTTTCGTACTCATCATCATCGGTTTGGCCGCAGCAGAAGTAGCCATCTTTCTCTCGATCATTTTGCGGCTCTACCGAGCTTATCACGACATTGATTCCGAAAAACTCACGGAACTCAAGGGCTAAATTAAATGGACGCGCTTCACCTTCTTCTCATCACCACATTTGGACCGCTCGTTGGTTTTGGCATCGCACTCCTCTTTCTCATGCGCCAACCCAAAGCGGCACAATCCGTCGTTTTGTTGGCCGGATTGGCATCGGTCCTCGCTTCAATCGCACTTTATATGCAAGGCCCCGCCGAACCGCTGCGTTATTTGTGGTTTGCCAGTGGGGATCTACAGCTCCAATTCGGTTTTGTCCGCGACGGCGCGTCTCTCATCTTTGGCATGGTTGTGGCCATCATCACGGCCTGTGTGATGTTCTATTCCACAGGCTATATGGCACACGACCCAGACAAAACACGCTACTTTGCAATGCTCGGCCTCTTTGCGTGGGCGATGCTCAGTTATGTATACGCTGTCGATCTCTTGCAAGCATTCATCTTCTGGGAACTGGTCGGCCTCGCTTCATTCTTCCTCATTGGCTTTTGGTACGAAAAACCCTCTGCTGCTGCGGCAGCCCGCAAAGCTTTTCTGATGACCCGTGTGGGTGATGTTGGCCTCTTTATTGGCATCCTCCTCATCTTACAACACACGGCCAACTTTGACATTCCCACCCTCATCGATCCAAACATCGGCCTTACCACCCAGGTATCAGCCGACACACTCAACCTCATCATGTTCCTCATCTTCATTGGCATCATGGGCAAAAGTGCCCAATTTCCACTGCACACGTGGTTGCCTGATGCAATGGAAGGCCCCACCCCCGTCAGTGCGCTCTTGCACTCGGCCACAATGGTTGCAGCAGGTGTCTTCCTAATGATCCGCCTCCACCCCCTCTTTATGGCCGCAGAATCCACCGCCATGTTCATTCTCTGCATTGCCACTTTCACAGCCGTTCTCTCTTCCACTATTGCGATGGTAGATAACGATATCAAAAAAGTGCTCGCCTATTCTTCCATTAGCCAACTCGGCTTCATGCTCATGGGACTTGCCGCTGGCAGCCTCTTTGCGGGTGTCTTCCACCTGATCACACACGCCATCTTCAAAGCGCTGCTCTTCTTGTGCTCAGGCATTTACATCCACGCCTATGAAACCAATGACCTGACTGCCATTGGGCGCAAAGGTGGGCGGAACCTCAAAGTCACAACCCTAGGCCTCATCGTCGGCGGCGCCGCCTTAGCGGGTTTGCCCCCTTTGGCAGGTTTTTGGAGCAAAGAAGAAATCTTCGCCCAATTGGGCCACCACGGTTTTAACATCTTTATGGCCGGTGCCTTCTTCGCCGCATTCCTCACCGCTTATTACAGCTTTCGAATGATCTTTCTCATCATCAAGCCCGACCGTATCGAGTCACAAACCGATCACCACGGGCACAACCCAGAACCCCTTAGTATGACCCTCCCCGTTATGTTACTCACACTGGGTGCCGTCGTTTTAGGCTTTTTTGGCGACAGCATTGGCAGCACACTCGGCGTCCAAATTCAGCACCACGAAATCGTTTCAATGTTGCCCGCAATTGGCGTCGTCCTACTCGGCATTATTGTCGCCTACCTAGACTATGGGCGTACCAACGCAACACGCACAGGATTTATCACCAAAATCACACCCTTGCACACCCTCTTCGCCAACAAATGGTACATCGACGACATCTATCGCGTCACCATTGTCGCGCTCACAATGGCAACAGCCACGTTAATGCACTGGCTTGAAACACATCTCTTTGATGGTGGTTTTGACCGATTTGGATTTGGTATCTTACGCACGGGCTCAGCCTCTACACGCGTACAGGGCGGTTG
>JBLHJX010000245.1:0-8292 GCA_047619225.1 Candidatus Latescibacterota bacterium | reverse complement strand
TTCGCAAATCAAAATCACTGAGTTCACCGCTGGTCAGATCTGCATGCCCCGACACAACCAATTGCTGGCCTATTTTGCCAATAGAGAGGGAGTCTAAGCGCACCCGATTTTGATCCATTGTCAGATCCGCAAAAATAGGTTCGTAAACACGCCCAATACTTGGGTGGTTTATTTTGCCATTTTTCAATCTTAGTTTGCCCTGATAGGTCGGTATATCCCGTGTTCCGCGAAGCTGCAACTCCAGAGCCAGATCACCAGCGATCTCATTTATACCGGTTACAAAGGTATCAAGCAGTGTCAAGGCGAGACCCTCTGAACGCAGATCAAGTTGGAGTGGCTCAGCAGAATCAATGGGCACAGAACCCGAAACAGATATGGGTTTGCCATGCTCAGGCACAAGAACCACATCCACCAAGAACCGTTTGTCACCATATGAAAAATTGGTTGTGATGGTCGGAATGAGCAAACCATAAGCCTCTACTTGCTTGAGGTTGCCTTCTGCAAAAACCAATGGATCTGAGAGCCCTCCAGAAAAAGCCAACTCGGCATTCAAAACCCCACCCACATGAGGTTGCCCAAACAGAAATGCCCAAGGGCGAAGATCAATGTCACCAAGCATGATCTCAATTGCGGATCGAAAATCGGGATGGTCTCTTGCAACAACGCGACCACCAGGCCCCGTCAATTCAAACTGATCAATGTGAAAACCACGCGCAGGATCATACATCACTTTCAATGGGCCTCGGTTATACAAAGACACTTGAGAAGCTTGAACATGCAACGAATCTGCGACCACCTGTATCGTTTGCCCCAGCTTTTCAACCTGCCCCCACAGATAGACCTTATCTTCCCGATTCGTGTTGCTTCCAAATAGAAAGTCTGTTTTCTGGCCTTGGTGTGTTGCATCTAAAAACACATCTTCTAAGATGCGCTGGCCCCAAGACAATGCCCCCACCCGCACAGAGACCGATCCCTCATCGGGGTAGGCCCACTTGCCCGACAGGGTGACATCTTGCACAGGGATCGTTTCAACCGCCACCTCCGATATCGCAAGATCAAATTGGGTCATCGGGGCATCCAGTGTGCCACCAACTTGTCCTGAAAAACGGAGGGTATCCCCCACGACCGAGAGACCACTCACACGCTCCAAACCATCCATCGTATCCAAAATACCCGTCACGTCCAAATCCAAATGCCCATCATGCTTCACACTTCCCAAAACTCCAACACGTCCACTTTCCCCCCAAGCATCCCCAGAAACCGATATATCCTCCGTGCTGTCCAATGAGCCAGTCAAACGCAAACTGTCTAAGCCCCCCTGGAAATTTGTCAACTTGCCCAACAAGTGCATGTTGCCAGTTAGAGAAGAAGCCATTTCCAAATCAAGTGTGCTGTCAAAATCCAAACGCTCACCCAATGTTGTGCCATCCACCACGTTCTCTAAATCTGTAGTGCCCTGAAAATGCAGCGTCGCTGAACGTTTTTCGACATCCAAATTAACGAGGCCGCTGCCCGACATGGACGTTCCGAATCCTGGCAAACCAACTGCAAATTCTTGAACTTCCAAAAGGTCATCCCAATACCGAAGCTTCGCTTTCATGTCGCGTATCGGCACGGCGTCATAAACCACATCCTCAACCTCTACTTGGGCTTGCCAAACCGAGTCGACCACAACGGAGACTTGCCCAGTCATTTTGCCCAATTTGGGCGGTGCACTTGGTAGCAATCCCAAATCTAAACCTCGAAAAGCCGCCTTAGCCTCCCCTCTTTGCGTTGCAACATGGTACGTACCTTCCACGTCCAAACGGCCAATTGCCCCTTTGGATTCTACCCGCCCAGAAATCTCTCCCGCATCAAAGTCCATTTTAACATGGGTCTCTGTTTGTTCTATTTGCGCAACCATAAGACGCCTAAGGTGAGCTTCTACACTGGCGATGTTGATCCCCACCGAATCGATATAGGCAACCGCTACAAGCGTGCCGTCTGCTTGGATATCTATTTTATCTTTAGCGACAAAGGGGCGGGATGTAAATTCTCTGAGCAATACGTCGGCGTCTATGCGTACATCAAGCGGAGCAAGAGCGCCTTGAAGTGCCAGATGCGCCACAGAGGAATCCATCTGCACCGTCAGTTTCGCTGTCGCAGCGCGTAAATTGCCATGGAGTGCGCCATCCAGAATAAAAGACACATCAGGTACCGTGTCACCCAACCAAGTCTCAACATCTTTCAAAACCAAAGGGTCAGCGCGAAACGTGAGGTCAAAAGTTGGGCTATCTAAAGTACCAATCTTTCCATTCAATGAAATTTGAGATCTGGGCAAAGACACAGCCACATTTTGCAATGCAATTTGCCCGCCATCCAAAACACCAATCCCGCTCAAATTTGAGATCACCAACGGGGGCTCAAACTGTTGCGATTGATATTGAGACACACTAAGCTTGAAAACATCGCCCTGGGCAGACACCCCCCCACGAAAAAACAGATTAGAAATCTCAATCCCAGCCCCAAATCCTACGTGTCCCTGATCGATCAGCAAGTTCGTGATTTCAATGGGAATAATTGTCCTGACAGTGCTTAAGTCTAAAGGCGTCTCACGCTTAGAACTTTGAGGAATATTGATTTGGCAACCTTTTAACACCAACGAATCAATGACCATCCGAAAAGCCAAAACAGGTTTCACATGCACACCAATTGTATCTGCCAAGAACAAATCACCCACCTGCACATCCACAAGCCGATAGTGCCCAAAGGGATTGCCTTCAATATCCCCTATCAGACAAGGTACAGCCAACTGGCTCGTCAACTCATCAACGACAAATGCACGAATGACCCCGTTTGCCCGCCCTGTTGCCAAAACCCAATAGAGCACACCGATAGCCAAAACAAAGACCATACCAGATCCCAGCAAAGCACCCAACCATTTGTGACGTTTTGTCATGAAGAAAACCCTGAGAAACGACGACGGACGACAGACCACAGAAAAAGCGACTTCCAGTCGTCTGTCGCCTGTCGTCCCCTAAAATGCCTGCCCCAAACTCAAATGGAATCGCCAACGAGAATCAAATCCCATATGATTATCCAAAACGGGGTCATCCGAAATACGATACCCCACATCAAACCGAACAGGCCCAACAGGCGTCAGCAGGCGCAATCCTCCGCCCATCGCCCATTGCAAATCGAGCACAGAAAAAGCGGTAAAATCCCCGGCCACGTTTGCCGCATCTACAAACAAGGCCGTACCCAAGAAACTCAGCACCCGTGTGCGAAGCTCCACACTTCCCTCTAAATGACGCGTGCCCCCAAAGGGCACAACAACATCCTTCTGTGTATTTCCGTCAACCGTAATTTCCTTGGGTCCCAATTCCTGATAATTCCACCCACGCACACTGTTTAACCCACCACTATAATAGCGTTCTATACCGGGTACATCCCCGCGTGTATTAATTCTAAATATCGCGCCGCCCAATAATCGCGTGGCCAAAACACTTTGCAATGGCAGCGGTTGAAACCAACGCCCTTCGGCGGTCACCTCACCAAATTCCCAATCAGACTGCAACCACCACCCACGCTCTCGCAACGTCAAAGACACCAATGTTCCCTGCTGCGGGTCAAAAAGATCATCGCGTGTATCCCAACGCAGGGCCGCTCGCACTTCACTAAAGGCACTGTCCCTTTGCGAACCAACCAACCCCCCACTCAATTGAACGACAAAGTCTAACCGTTCTGTCACATTTCGTTCAAAAGATGCGCTCCCCCCAACCTCATTTTGTTGAACCTCACCTTGTTTTCGCTTTTGCACAAAACCACTTAGATTCAGCCAATTTCTACTGCCTAAAAAATAGGGTTCACGAATTCCCGCCACCAACTCTCGTGATTCAGTCGATAAAACACTCGACAATCTGAGTTGTCGCGCGCTACCCCCAAAATTTCGATGAAGCCACGCAGCAGATGCACGAAGCCCAACTTCTGTATCATACCCCCCGCCCAGAGTGACACTTTTAAAGGGTCGTTCAGACACGCGCACACGCACTGGGGTTTGTTGTGCAATCGTGTCTGGCAATTCAATGAGAACAGCCCGAAAGACGCCTGCGCGATACAGTTGCCGACGGCTGTCATCCAACTGCTTCCCATTAAACACGCCCCCTTCACCAAATGTCATCCCTTGTCGAATCGTTTGGGTCGGAATTCCCATATTTCCACTGATCTGAATTTCGGAGACCTCACATACAGGGCCTAACGCAAAAACAACCTCCCCATGAACAAGAAGGCTGTCTGTATAGGTAGATACATCTGCCTTGGCAAATGCATACCCCTCATTTCGCAATCGACGAAGCGCATCGGCAACCAGAGCAGAAAGACGCGCCTCTACAAAAGGCTGGCCTTCAAGGCGCTTCAAATATTCAAGCTCCCGAAAATTTTCTACACCTGCACGATCTACACCCAAAACCTGCAGCATACCCACCCTGGACCGAGGCCCCTCATCTATGCGAACATTCGCAAACAGGTGCCCTGTTTCGGTTACACGAAATGTGGTATCGATAGCTGCCAGGAAATACCCTTGTGATTGGTAAAAGGTTTGCAAACGTTGCAAATCACTATCAAACAGCCCCGCATCGAATCTGCGGGGCTTCACAAATGGCATAAAGTCATACCACGGACTTGCTTTTGTCCCCATCTGCATTTTGAGTAGGCGGGTTGCAATGTCTTCATTGCCCAAAAAATGGAGCGACTCAACCACAGGCTCCGGTTGCGCAACAGCCTTTAGGGGCAGCCAAACAACAGCAACACAGAGCACACACCACAGACGCCGTAGAAAAGTTGAAATAGGTTTCATAGTTTCATTTTTATCAAATGCTTCCACCGCAGATTCGGTAAGCGGAAGGCCTACTCACCACCTACCCGGTGCAGCTTTAACAAGTTGGTTTCGGCTTTTGCCGTGATCGGAGCACCTGCCAAAATCACCAGCGTATCGCCAACCCGCACACTGCCCTCCAACAACAACCGCGCTTCTACTTCTGCAACCATGCGATCTGTCTCTTCAATTTGAGCAATCAAACGTGGCTCGGTTCCCCAACACAGACACAATTGCCGCCAAATACGTTCACTGGGTGTAAAAGCGATGATGGGTGTGCGAGGCCGCCGTTTTGAAATCAACCGGGCAGTAGCACCAGACTGGGTAAATGCGACGATCGCTTTTGTAGAAACACCCGCAGACACAGCCGCGGCGGCTTGACCAATCGCATCAGGAAATGACATGGTACCGTCAGCCCCACGCGAACTCAAAATGGGCGACTCAGATTCCATACTCGCTTCAGCCGTTTCTATAATGCGCACCATCATCTGCACTGTCAGTACAGGATATTTCCCCACAGCTGTCTCACCCGACAACATCACAGCATCGGTGCCATCAAAAATTGCATTGGCAACGTCCGAAGCTTCTGCACGCGTCGGCCTTGGATTATCGGTCATCGACTCCAACATTTGCGTGGCTGTAATCACCAAAACCCCTGCCCGATTGGCTGCCGCAATGATTTTTTTCTGCATAACGGGAACTTCCTCTGGAGATACTTCCACGCCCAAATCACCCCGCGCAACCATCACGCCGCCAGCCACTTCCAAGATTTGGTCTAAGTGATCTACAGCCTCCCCCCGCTCCAATTTCGCAATCACCGGAATTTCTTTGCCTGCCTGAGCGATAATGTGTTGTACTTCCCGCACATCATCGGCCTCCCTGACAAATGACAAAGCGATATAATCGACATCCAGTGCAATCCCCAATTCCAAATCGGCCCGATCTTTGGAGGTCAACGAAGGCGCACTTACCCGAACACCTGGCAAATTTATCCCCTTATTCGACTTGAGCCCCCCTCCCACGACCACCTCACAGACCACATCCGTGCCATACACCTCGCGTACAACCAACTCAATATTGCCATCGTCCAACAACACACGGTCTGCCGGTTTCACATCGCGCGGCAAACCCTGATAAGTCGTCGAAACACACGTTTTATCGCCCGGAACATCTCTTGTCGTGATGGTTATGCGCTCCCCAACGACCAACGGAATAGGCTCTTGGGCCAACTTGCCCACTCTAATTTTTGGGCCTTGTAAATCTTGCAAAATAGCCACAGGCCGACTCATCCGTTCTGCCACAAGCCGAACACGTGCGACCAAGGCTGCATGATCTTCTTGTGTCCCATGGGAAAAGTTGAGCCGAAAAACATCCACACCTGCCGCGATCAGCTGCTCCAACATCTCTTCCGAAGAACTTGCGGGCCCCAACGTGCTCACAATTTTTGCTCTTTTCATATTCCCTCCTTAGTGTGTAGGTGGAAGATACAGTTCGGCGAAAACACGAACAAACCCTTTCTTGTTCCAATTGATAAAAGAAAAGGCAGTGACCTCACAAGAGACCACTGCCTTTGTTACCTACATCCCAAAACTAAGCAACCGATTTCATACCTTCTCCATCCAAATTTTGGTGGTGAACCACCAGTTCGCCATTGTCCATTTCAACTAAAATCTGCGCGCCGTCTAAAATTTCACCACCAATCAGCGCCCGGCCAATGCGTGTTTCCAATTCGCGTTGAATAAACCGCTTCAAGGGGCGTGCACCGTAAACGGGGTCAAAACCCTCTTTGGCCACGTAATCTTTCACCGCATCAGACAATGTGAGCTCAATTCTCCGCCCCGCCAATCGGCCACATAGATCGGCAGCCAACAAATCAACGATGCGCACAATTTCTGCCATCACCAAAGGTTTAAACATCACAATATCGTCCACACGGTTTAAGAACTCTGGCCTAAAATGCTGGCGCATATCCCGCATCACCGCATCTCGTGCCGATTCGTGGATTTCCCCATCATGGGTCGCACCTTCTAAAAGATGCAGCGAACCAATATTTGAGGTCATGATCACCACCGTATTCTTAAAGTCTACGGTATGCCCCTGAGAATCGGTCAGGCGACCATCGTCGAGCACCTGCAACAGCACATTGAAAACATCGTGATGAGCTTTCTCAATTTCATCAAACAAGATCACCGAATAAGGTTTGCGCCGCACAGCCTCCGTCAACTGCCCACCTTCATCATATCCCACATAACCCGGTGGTGCACCAATGAGGCGAGAGACGGTGTGTTTTTCCATATATTCGCTCATGTCAATGCGAATCATATTGTCTTCGCTGTCAAACAGGGCTTGCGCCAATGTGCGCGCCAACTCTGTTTTTCCCACACCCGTTGGGCCCAAAAAGATGAACGAACCAATGGGGCGACGCGGGTCTTTGATACCTGCGCGTGCACGAATGACTGCATCGGCAACCAGTTTTACCGCTTCGTTTTGACCAATCACGCGTTCGTGTAAAATGTCATCCAAGCGCAATAGCTTTTCCCGTTCGCCTTCCACCAACCGAGCAACAGGAACCCCAGTCCACTGCGAAACGATTTCGGCAATCTCGTCTTCCGTGACTTCTTCTCGAAGCAAGCGGCTGTCGCTAATTTGGGAACCTTCTTTCTCAGCCAACTGCCGTTCCAATTCTGGCAACTGCCCATGCTTGAGTTCGGCTGCGCGATTCAAATCGTATTGTCGCTCAGCCTGCTCAATGTCGTACTTCATTCGTTCAATCTCTTCCCGCAAGCCGCGAACCGAATCCAATGCCGTTTTTTCCGATTCCCATTGCGTGCGCATAATACCCGCTTGCGCTTTTAAATCGGCCAATTCTTTTTGCAAATCTTCAAGCCGCTCTTTGCTCGATCTGTCTTTCTCTTTTTTGAGTGCTGCCTCCTCAATTTCCAATTGCATCACCCGACGCGTAATCGCATCCAACTCCGTCGGCATAGAATCGATCTCTGTGCGCACCTTCGCACATGCTTCATCGACCAAGTCGATGGCCTTATCTGGCAGAAATCGATCCGAGATATATCGGTCGGATAAAGTCACCGCACTGACCAATGCATGGTCTTGAATACCCACGCCGTGATGTACTTCAAATCGCTCACGCAACCCTCGCAAGATCGAAACAGAGTCTTCTATGCTGGGTGCATGAACCATTACGGGCTGGAAACGTCGCTCCAAAGCGGCATCTTTTTCGATATATTGCCGATGTTCGTCTAAAGTGGTTGCACCAATACAGTGCAATTCGCCACGTGCCAACATAGGCTTGAGCATATTGCCCGCATCGGTTGAACCTTCCGTTTTTCCGGCGCCCACAATGGTATGCACTTCATCAATAAAGAGCAGAATACGCCCCTCACTGTTTTTGATTTCATTGAGCACCGCGTTCAACCGCTCTT
>JBLHJX010000244.1:0-8327 GCA_047619225.1 Candidatus Latescibacterota bacterium | reverse complement strand
TGTCATTAGGTCGATTTCTAACAGGCGGTCTATGCGGTAGGATGCCAATTCGTTTTTGACGGTGCCACCGGTGTCTGAGCCTGCTCGTTTAAATAGGCCCCATACATTATTGGGGAAGAAGACGAGATAAGGATGGGTGATGCCTTTGCCACTCCATGCGCTGAGGGAATCGGGTTGGGATTTTAAGACGGTTTCTAAGACGGTGAGGACAGAGTCGGCCCGTGTGGTGTCGCCTTGTGCGCGAAAGGCCCAGGCTGCTTCTTGGTATTGGTGTTGGGTGAGGTAGGTTTTGGGGGTGGGTTTTTGAATGGGTGGGGGTGTTTCTTCTTTGTTTTGACATCCGAAGAGAAGAAGGATACAGGTTAGGAGTGTAAGGTTTTGTTTCATGGGGTATCCTTTGTGGGTTCTAATATGCGAGATTCGTCTATGTGTATTCCATTGCTTAATTATTGCATATGGGGTGCGTCTTTGGCCAGTTCACGTAAAGTTTGGCCATGTTTTTTGGCCATTGGGGCACTGTAACTGTCTACGGCGATGGGTTGGTTGTCTTTTTTTTGTTTTGCGGCCAGTACTTCGCCGTTGGCGTCAAATATGATTTCGACTTCAACATGGGTGGTGTCACTGTTGTTTCGGCTTTCGCGATAACAAAAGAGCAGGTCGTCATAGAAGTAATAACGATTGATGGAGCGGCCTGATGTGCCGCGTGTCATGTGTTCTTCGATGAATGCAACGGCGCTTCCATTGAGGTAGGCGGTGAATGTGGATGCGACATCACCGGAACCCCAGTTGTCATAGGCTTTGTCGTAGGTGTTTTGTTGGGTTTGCATTTTGTCTGCTAAGGCACGCAAACCATCGGGATTGTCGGGCAAACCTTCGCACGATAAGATTGTTAAAACGATTGGGAGAAGATAGAAGGGTTTCATGATTAGGCCTCATACATGTTAGATTCCGTTGAGATATTATTTATGCTCGAGCAAATTGAATGCGTGCTCGGATATTTTGATATTAGGAGATGTCTCAATAACCTTTGGTTTAATATGAGATAATCTGGGGGCCTGCACAAAATAAAACAGACCCGATCGCTGACGTTGTCGGGTCTGTTTTGTCAGGCGGATGCTTGGTAGAAGGTGACCACCTATTGGTTCATCCGACATTTTGGCGGAAAGTCAGTGCCTGGGTGCAAAATAGACGATGGACGATAGATTGAGGCGTTTTTTACCATCGCCAACCGTCCATTGTCCATCGTGATGCAATAGCCCGCCAAAATCCCGGAAGATCCAATCTACTTTAACCCCAATTCGCGGGCTGTTTGGGCGTCGATGGTTGCGCCTCGGTCGATGAGCCAGCAGGCAAAGTCGGGTCGGCCTGCGGCAATGGCAATGTGGAGTGGGGTGAGGCCAGCACGCGATTTCCAGGTGAGGGCTTTGGGATATTGATGTAGGAGTTTGCAAAAACGACCGCGTTCGCCCAAACTGGCGGCTTGGGCAATGGCCAAGTCGCGTTCGTGGGGGCGACCCCGTAGGTCGGTGGAGGGCTGAGTGGTGATGAGCATTCGGTTCACTTTGCCAAAACCAATATGTCGAAAGAGGGCTGTTTTGGGTGTGGTTAAGACGGCATAGTGGTAACCGAGTTTTTTGGCGAAAAGACAGGCACCCAAAGTAAGTGTGGTTCCAATGGTTTGGCGGCGTACATCGGGATGAACAATGAGGTCATAGAGGCCAACAACACCTGCGCCAATGTGAAGGGTGATATGCCCAACTTGTTTGCGTTTGTGATGGGCGACCAAATGCCAGACCCGTTTTGGGCGCATTGTTTGGGTGCGTTCATAAATGCGATGTATTTGGGGGTGCCATTCGGGATGGGTGTCTGTTTCTTGGGTGAAGGATAGGGTGAGTTTGGGGAGGTGTTCAAGGTTTTTGTTGAGGGCATTGAGATTGGCGGCCAAGCCGGGTTGAAACTTGGGTTGAATGCCCCAGGCGGCAAGGCGCCCCATGAGGTCGGGTGGACCAGAGCTGTCGCCAGCGGTGATGGTGACGGGAATGGGGTTGCGTTTGCGCGAGAAAAAGGTGAAGGCGTCGGTGAGCTGTGTTTCGGCTTCTTCTTCGGCAATGCCTGTAATGGCGATGCCGGTTTCAATATTGGGTGTGTGCATCCAGTCGAGGCCAGATCGGGTGATGACGGTGCCTTTGCCTGCACGGGCTAAGCGTACACGCCATGCACGGTGGTTTTCGATGAGGGCACGCGCCAATTGAATGGGACTGGCTTCTTTAAGGGCTTTGGGAAGTTGCTCGCGAATGCGGGGTCTGAGAATGGACTTGAATGGGTCGGTTTGCATGAATTCCTCTGTGATATAAAAAAGACAGGCCGGTTCGGTGGGGACGAACCGGCCTGTTTGGTTTCGGATCTTTGGGAGAGCCGAATGTCCTGCAAAAACATAGTGAACATACGTGCAGCTGTCAAGAGGAGTCACGGAAAGCACAAACGCCACACCATAACCCCACTCACACGAAAAACACGAAGCCACACCCGTCTACCTTACAGGCAAAAAACTGTGTTTAAAGTGTGGTTGATTGAGAAGTGTCAGGTTTTTTCTGAAACGGGATGCATCTGTAAATGAGCTGATATAATTTTAGACAAGTTTAATAAAGACGCCCTCGGTTTTGAGCCGAGGGCGTCTTTATTTGGGTGCACTTTGAAGTTGTTTGATGGCTTGTTGCTTTTGTTCTTCTGACAGGTTCTGAATAACTCTTTGTGTTTGTTGTTGTTCGGTTTCTGTTAGGGTTTGCCATTTGGTGCGGGCGGCGTCTCTTTGCTCTTCGGGTAGGGTTTGAAGTTCTTTTTCGAGGTCGAATGTCTGGTGGGTGGGAGATGGGTCTGGTGCAAATGATTCGTGGAGGAGCCAACTCAAAGCCAGGCAGAAGCTTGTGATGAGAAGCAGATGTTTGAACAAACGTATGTGTTTGCGCTTCATAGGTTATTCGTCTCGCAGTGTTGCCCACGGTGCGTCTTTGGAAACGTCGATGAGAGCTGGGCCTTCGAAGATGGCGGGTGAGAGAATGGCGAGAAAAATGAGGTTTGTGTCGCCAGCGTTGTAGGTGCCGTGAATCATATCGGTTGGGATGTGTGCACTTTCTCCTGGGCCGAGGATCTGTTTTTCTTGGTCGACCCATTGTTCGGCGGTGCCAGAGATAACGTAGATAATTTCTTCCATTGCTGGGTGGCGATGAAATTTGTGGGCTTGCCCCGGTGGCATATTGACACGCACGAGCATTAATTTTTCTGCGCCCGTGAGGCCGGGGCGACAAATCCAGTCGTGTACTCCCCAGGGCATTTCTTCTACTTGGACGTCGTTTTGCGCAATAAATCTCAAGAGGTTGTCTTTGGACATCTGATTCTTTCTGAAAAATAATGTGAGCTGAAGGGTTAAAATGTGGTATTTATGATAAAGCTGTTTTGATGATTTTGCAATTTAAAGTCACTGGGTTATTTTTTTGCAGGTTTTTTGTTGTGGGCGCATTATCTTGGATCACGGCACAGGCGCACAGGCGAAGCCTACAACGCCCAGCCCTTTCCCCTCTCGAATCAAAGTCGTAGAGTTAAGACCATTGGAAGCAAATCATCACAGAATTTTAAAGGTGGGTAAATAATGTCTCTTACACTTGATCAGCTGATTGCTGAGTATCGTGATCAGAATGCAAAGTCGCAGCAGCTTTTTCGCCGGGCACAGGATTCGTTGCCGGGTGGTAATACACGCACGGGGGTTTATGTTGATCCCTTTCCGATTTACACGGAGAAGGGTGGCGGTGTGTATGTGACGGATGTGGATGGTAATAAACGATTGGATTTTGTGAACAATGCCACGGCGCTGATTTTGGGTCATACACACCCGAAGGTGGCCAATGCGTTGCGTGAGCGTATCTCGCAAGGCACGGCTTTTTTTGGACCCACGGCGCTTGAGATTGAGTGGGCAGAGCTGTTGCGTGAGCGGGTGCCGTCTATGGAAAGGGTTCGGTTTTGTAGTTCGGGCACTGAAGCGGTGATGAATGCGTTGCGTGTTGCGCGTGCGTTTACGGGGCGCAATAAAATTGCCAAGTTTGAGGGTGCTTATCACGGCATTGATGACCCGGCTTTGATCAGTTATGTGCCCCCTGTGACGGATGCACTCGGTGATGAAATGGAACCCAATTCGGTGGTTTCGTCAGTGGGTTTGGCACCGCACACGGCAGAGAGTGTGGTGGTGTTGCCGTTTAATAATGCCAAAGCGTGTGAACGTTTAATTGATCGGCATAAAAGTGAACTGGCGGCTGTCATTATTGATCCGCTTTCGACGGCGGCGGGTTTGGCATTGCCAGATTCGGAATTTTTAAATACGCTCAGAGCGATTACTGCACAACACGGCATTTTACTCATTTTTGATGAAATTGTGAGTTTTCGAATGTCTTCGGGAGGGACGCAACAAGCATATTCGATCACGCCGGATCTGACGTGTTTGGCCAAAGTGATTGCCGGTGGGACACCTGGTGGGGCTTTTGGGGGGCGTGCTGATGTGATGGCCTTGTACGATCCGACAACAGGGTCAGCACCTATTCCACAGTCGGGCACTTATAACGGGAACCCACTGGTTGCTGTTGCAGGTTTGGCAACGTTGCAAATGATGACGACTGAGGCGTATGAACACGTTGATGCACTGGCCCAGCGTATTGCAAAGGGTCTTGAAGACGTGTTCCAAGAGGCGGGTGTGACAGCAACGATTGTTGTCGCAGGATCTCTGTTTCGCATTTACTTTTTAGATACCCCACCCCGCAATTATCGCGAAGCCGCACAAGACAGCAAAGAGAAACACAGTTGGTTGAATTTTTATCTCCTGAATCACGGCATTGTGACGCGTCAGGGTGGGTGTACGTCTTTGCCAATGACGACCGAACACGCAGACGCGCTTGTAGAAATGGTTCGTGAAGGGTTGAACGTGTGGCCTTACTAGATCACGGAACCCAAAGGCACCTACCCCCAGCCCCTTCCTGAAGGAAGGGGAGTAAAGGCAAAACGCTGAATACGGCCTCCCGGTGGTGTGGGCCGTTGTGCAGTTGGTGGGTGTTGTGGGTGGGTGTGGATGGGGCATATGGAATATGCGGTTGGGTGGGAACTGCGCGGGCAGGTGAGGGTGGTCTCAGCCTGTAAAAACACTGAAGAACATTAAAGCCCCACGCAGTGGCACCTTTCTTTTGCCTACTTTTCTTGTGGTGTTACAAGAAAAGTAGGTCGCCGAAGGCATCAAATGTAAACATGATTACAAAACATCTTTCTACACAAAATCACACAGAAAGAAGCCCAACAATGAATCTCCCTGACAAACTGGTTGTGCTCACCTTTGACGACGGTGTGAAGTCACAACTTACATTTGCTGCCCCTCTGCTTAAAAAGTGTGGATTTGGTGCCACGTATTATATTTCAGAAGGCCTGAATTTTTTGAAAGACAAAACGCGCTATCTCACCTGGGACGAAGTGCGAGAATTGCACGACCTAGGTTTTGAAATTGGCAATCACACGCAGCACCACACAAGCGTGGCCAAACAAACGCCTGAAGAACTACGAAATGATATTGAATACATTGATCGTAAATGTGAAGAGAACGGCATTCCTTTGCCCGTGACATTTTGTTATCCGGGGTATACGAATACACCCGAAGCAGTTGAGGTGCTTCGCGAACGGGGGTTCCTATTTTCTCGACGTGGCATGGAACCAGAATTTCCTTATGATCGCGAAGGTGGGCGAGGCCCTGCTTATGATCCCAACTTTCACGATCCGTTGTTGATCCCAACGACCGGCGCGAGTGGCCCACATTGGGGTTTTGATGATTTTTTGTGGGCACTTGATTTGGCGCAAAATGGTAAAGCAGCGGTTTTAACGTTTCACGGCGTGCCCGATTTGGATCATGCGTGGGTACATACAGACCCCAAATTTTTCGAACGATGTGTACAACACTTGGTTGATCATCAATACACTGTGATTGCACTGCGCGATCTGGCAAACTACGTGGAGGTATAATATGGCAGAACCCTTACCCCTTGTTGCCTACGATGCACTTGAAGATCAGGTGGAAGCACTTTATCGAGATGGTTATGCCTATTTGCCTTCTGTGGTAAACGCAGAAGAAATGGCGGCGTTGCGAGAACAAATGGATATTTTGGAACCGCGACCTGAGAGTTTTGATAAAAGTACACAACCTCCAGACCATGAATTTTTGAATAAACACATTAACAATGCGTTCAATCGCCACCCCTTATTCTTGAAGTTTTTAGATTACGCTGGGGTGATTGACATTGCTGAGGGGATTCACGGTGACGATTGTCACTCTATTGGAATGACGGCTTGGATGACGGGACCCGGACGCCCCGACCAAAAGTTACACACCGATTGGTTGCCGATCAGTTTGCCTGCGGATGTTTTGGCCGATCCGCGCGTGCGCGTGCCGATTTTTATTACGACAGCTCATTTTTATTTGGATGACTTAACGGAAGCATTGGGACCCACAAATTTTATTCCGGGGAGCCATCTTTCGGGGTGTAGCCCAAATGGTGCTACCGAGTGGCAGGGACAAACCGAGAAATCGATTATGTGCAAAGCGGGGGATGTGGTGATTTTTCGCAGTGAGGTGTGGCATCGTGGCACGGCCAATACGAGTGATCAGACACGTTATCTTTTACAAGTGCATTATGCCAAGCGAATGATCGCACAAAAGTTTCCACCGTATTTGAATCGGTTTCAATTTGACTCTCAAATTCTCGAACAAGCCACACCGCGTCAAATGCGATTGATGGGAGATCACAAGAAGAGCAATTACGATTGATCAACGCGTTTTTGATAGAAAGCAGTATTATGATTTTATTGACGTTTTTTTTGTTTTTAATGGCACCGCCGACCTGGGCAGAGACGTACGTCGTTGGCCCGAATGCGCACCTTCAAAACATCGGTGACGTGCCTTGGGAAACCCTCGCACCTGGTGATACCGTGGTCATTCATTGGCGACCTGAGCCCTATTACGAGAAATGGGTGATTTGTCGGCGTGGCACAAAAGCGCAACCGATTGTGGTGCGTGGTGTTATAAATGCAAAGGGTGATCGACCGGTGATTGACGGGCGCAATGCCACCACGCGCGAGGTCTTGGATTATTGGAATGGGCCACGTGGTGTGATTAAGATTGGGGGGGCGAATGTGCCGGAGGATACAATACCTGCACACATTGTGGTGGAGAATTTAGAAATTCGTTCGGGGCGTCCGCCTTATTCGTTTATGGGACGGAACGGCGTTGAGAAATACGCAAAGAACAGTGCGGCCATTTTTGTTGAGAAGGGCGAACACATTACGGTTCGCAATTGTGTGTTGCGCGATTGTGGCAATGGGTTTTTCTGCGCAAGTCAGTCAAGCAATGTGCTGGTGGAGGGCTGCTCTATTTTTGACAATGGGATTGAAGGGCGGATTTATGAGCACAACAATTACACAGAGGCCAATGGCATTGTGTTTCAGTACAATCATTTTGGTCCGTTGCGCGACGGGTGTCGGGGCAATAACCTGAAAGATCGTTCGGCTGGCACGGTGATTCGCTACAATTGGATTGAAGACGGCAACCGTCAGTTGGATTTGGTGGACAGCGATCACACGGAGCTGATCGAAAACCCGGCGTATCGGGCGACGTTTGTGTACGGGAATGTGCTTGTAGAAGGCGATGGTGAGGGCAATAGACAAATGGTGCACTACGGGGGCGATTCTCGAAAATTGGATCAATACAGAAAGGGCACGTTGTATTTTTATAACAATACGGTGGTGTCTACGCGCAAGGATCGCACGACGCTGTTTCGACTGTCTACGAATGACGAGTCGTGTGAAATGTTTAACAATATTATTTACACAACTGAGCCGGGTGAGACGTTGTCGCTGAGCAACGAGGCGGGTTTGTTGAACTTGAAGAATAATTGGATCAAGTCTGGGTGGGTGACGGGTTTTGATGCTTTGACAGGGAAAGTGGTGGATTCGGGTACGTTGGGTGGAGATGATCCAGGATTTGTGAACGTGGGAGCCCAGAACTTTGAACTGAAGGCTGTTTCGCCAGGCGTGGACGCTGGGGTGAATTTGCCGCCCGAAGTACAAGCTCACGTGATTGCGCGCGAATATTTCAAGCACCAAAAGAGCCGACAGCGTTTGGTGCGCCAGCAGGTAGATTTGGGGGCTTTTGAGTTTCAAAATGTGGATTAAATACTTTGGCCAATAAAATATTGAATAATTTAAATGTATTATAAAATAATCTTCTCGAAAACAAATTACAGTTTTAG
>JBLHJX010000243.1:0-8338 GCA_047619225.1 Candidatus Latescibacterota bacterium | reverse complement strand
TCTTCGGCACCCATTTCTTCGCATTCACAATCTGCGCTGGCATTGGCCATGGCGTCGTCCCACCAAAGATCCCGTCCGTCTTTCATATCAAATTCGAAATCGGGATTATCTTTGACACGACGCACCACAATGCAGGTGTCAACTGGTTTGCCCATTTGCGCTTCGGCAGAGGCCATGGCCGAATCGGCACTGGGTTTCAAGGGAATAGGTTTGGCTCCGCGCATGGTGCCATTGGCGGTAATGAGTGTGGTGCAGGTGGCATCTGCGATGCGATCGGCCAGTGCATCGGCAGAAAACCCACCAAAAACGATGGAATGAATGGCGCCAATTCGGGCACAGGACAGCATGGCAATGGCCAATTCGGGCACCATGGGCATGTAGATGGAAACACGATCCCCTTTTTTAACACCGCGAGATTTGAGTACATTGGCAAATTTGCAAACTTGTTCGTGTAACTCGCTATATGTAAGTGTGGCGTCTTCACCCGGCTCATTGCCTTCCCAGATGATGGCTGTTTGATCGCCTTTTGTGGATAGATGTCTGTCTAGGCAATTGTAGGTGATGTTGGTTGTGGCTCCGTCAAACCAGTTGATAGCGATTGGTCCTGCATCTAAGTTGTAGTTATAAGAGCGGACGGTATCCCATTTTTTGAACCAATGAAAGGTTTCTGCAATTTCAGCCCAAAACCCTTCCGGATCTTCTATTGAACGTTTATACATTTCCTCATAGGCTTCGAGGCTGCTTATGTGTGCCGTATGACTGAGAGATTCAGGGGGATGATATTTGCCGTCTTTTTCGACAACTGAAGCTGTAGACATGGGAATGTCCTCACTTTCATAGGAATTATGTTGAGTGCATAGTGTATAAAGCACGTATTTTATTGTTATTATGTAGCAATATGCCCTTTTGAATATACTGCATGCTCAATATAAAATGGGACTGAACATGATGCAATGTGGAAAGCAAGTGCCCATTTTGTCGAAATTCTAATTGTCACAGAAAAAGATATTGTTTTTTATGGACATACCGGATTTTTGTTGGTCGGTGGACGCTCAGAGGATATAAAGTCATACATTTATTTTCTTTTTTTAGACGCAGCCAAGAAATTTTGGAACCTTCTTTAGGTATTGGGGTTTAATATGCGACCGACGATGTTAGGCCATGGGTTCGAGAGATCGAACTCGCAGGGAGGAGAACCTATGCTTATGGTCAATTCTAAAGGCGGACTCGGCGAACTTTCTGACGCCGACATCTTGGCTCAAGTGGCCGCTGGCGATATTGATGCTTATGGAAAAATTGTAGGCCGTTATCGTGGCCGTCTTTACAATTTTGTCTTTCGTTTTGTAAGTGATCGAGAAACAGCTGAAGACATTGTTCAAGAAACGTTTTTGCGCGCATTTCGCAAACGCAAAGAATACCGTGCCATTGCCAATTTTTCGACTTGGTTGTTTACTATTGCAGGCAATTTGGCCAAAAGTGAACTGAGACGGCGCAAGCGGTGGCGTTTGTTTTCGCTGCATCGAGACGATGACTCGGAAACAGGGATAGAGTTGCCAGATGAAACATATCGTCCCGATAAGGTTGCTGAATCATCTTTGGCCGACGATCAAATTCACAACGCTATTGCTTCTTTGCCCGAAAATTATCGCCAAGTTATTTTGTTGCGTGATGTAGAGGGTATGGCTTATCAGGAAATTGCAGAAATAGTAGATTGTCCGGTGGGTACGGTAAAGTCGCGTGTTAATCGGGCACGACTTAAGTTGCAACAAAAATTAAAAAACGAAGGCCGAGATGTTGGTTTAGAAGTTTGATTTGAAGGAGGATGGATATTTCCCATGACGTATGAAGCATTTGAGGAAAAGATTTCGGCATATCTTGACGAGGAACTCAACCCCATTGAGCGGGCCGAGGTGGAGCGTAAAGCTTCAGAGTGTGAAGATTGTCGTGCCTTGTTAAAGGATATGAAGGCATTGAAAGAGCGTTTGGCACGTTTGCCACAAGCGCAGCCTTCGGCAGGATTTAATTTTGAGTTGCGCAGCCACTTGCTGCTTGAAGTGGCCAAAGAAAATCAGATGGGCCATCGGGTTCGCCAGGTGTTTTTTGGTTCGGCTGTGCGCACGATAACCACAATAGCAGCTGCTGTTGTATTGGGTTTGGGGCTGACGAGTGTGGTACAAGACCAAACAACGTTAGCACCTATTGTACAAACGGCAGTTGAAAATACGGAGTTTCCCTTAACACCCGCACAGGCTGCTATATCAATTGATCATCGGGGTGCGTTGGAACGTTTGTCTCAAGAGTCACACCGTTTGGACGGCAAGTTCTATCGCGATGGACAAGATTCTGGGCGTGTAGATACAATATCGAACCGCCAGAAACAGGCCTCACCTTGGCTTCAAAATCAGCGTGTGAAGCAAGTGCCCGTATCGTTCTAGCCAGTATTTGAAAATCAAGGGAAAAGCACTTTTGTGCGAAACAAACCCCTGTCCCCAATTTGGGGGCGGGGGTTTATTACAATAGGTGATTATTGGATGAAGGTGTTGAAACTTATTTTATTGTGTTTGGTGATTCTGTGTTTGACACCCACACAGGGACAAACACAAGCTGGTGGTTTGCTGCGTGCGGTTGAGGACGAGATTGTTTCGATTCTCGAATCTAATCGTCAGAGTGTGGTGCGCATTCATGCGTTATTTGCACCCGATCAAAATGCAGCATCTTCGGGGCCGGTGTTTACGCATGGGTCGGGTTTTGTGTTTGATTCGCGTGGTTATATTTTGACCATTGATGCGGCCGTAGAAGGTGCGGAAGAGATTCGGGTGACATTGGCTTCTAATAAGCAGGTTCATGCACGGTTGGTGGGTAGGGATCCTATTTCTGGTGTGGCTGTGATACACGTTGATGTGGATCCATTACCGGTTGTAAAAATTGGTGACTCTGAACGCATTCGCTTTGGGCACTATGCGTTTATTTTGGGCAATGATTTTGGCAATCTTGTTCCTGTATTTGGCACGGTGCACGAAATATTTCAAGGCGAAGATCTGATCCAAGTTTCGGCCCGTGTGCAGAGCAGTTATGGCGGTGCCCCCGTTTTTTGTAGTGATGGCGGTGTGGGGGGCATGGTTTGGCGGTATCAAGATACGGGTTATGCACCCCTGGGACAGTTGGCCAATACATTTATGGGGGTACCTGGCATGCCCCACTCGGTTTTTGTGATTCCCATTAACCGAGCCATGCGTGTGGCAAAAACATTGGTGGCCGACGGAGAAATGGCATATGGTTGGTTGGGTGTTGAGGTGGGTATGCAAGGCGAAGATGTGGTGGTTTTGGAAGTGGCACCTCAAAGCCCGGCAGCAAAAGGCGGGGTGTTACCCGGAGATGTTTTGTTGGCCTTTGGCGATCGGGGGGTGGCAGGGCCGCATCATTTACGTCGGTTGGTGATGGAGAGTGCGCCTGGCAACAAGATTGTATTGGGTGTGCGCCGCCAAGGTCGTGTGTTGGCACAAGCAGTGCAATTGAGCACCATGCCAAGTCGGTCGATGGTGGCTTCTCAGGTGCAAGAGGCTGTTCCTGAAGATGAGATGATTTATCGACAAATGGATCATTTGCAAAAAGAGATGATGCGTTTGCAGCAGTTGTTGCAAGGGCAAGAGCGATGAGGTAGGAGATAAGGAAAAAGGAGAGGATCAAAGATAAAGGGCGGAAAGCATTAAGATAGCTTGTTTGACACGTTCCAACCTAATTCGAACACACATTGATAAGGCGTCTTTAATAGAACCTTGGCTTGTTATTAGCCAGCGTTCTTTTTTTTATTCATCGGGGTGTTACACCGTGTTCATCTGGTTGAAACATTAGAATCATCACTGTTTGCAAAATGTAAATGCCAATGAGTGGACGTGTGCTGCAATTTTGAGGTATTTATTGTTTGGCAGGTTTAACGGCCAGTCTTCGAATGGAGATGGGTGGTGGGTTGTATGGTATTAAATTACAATAGGTTATATTTTTTAGTGGAATATTTGTGGCCAGGTTCTGTCCTGTGGATTGACCTGGGAATGGGTTAAGATATCTTTTATTGATGTTTCACCCTCTTTTCACTTCACAGAAATTTAGGCGAAACATCCTCCTTGTATATTTGCTCCCGTTACGATATAGAGCGCACAAGTTCAAGGAGGATTCATGGGACACAGTAGATGGTTTTTAGGTACAATTGGAGGGTTGGGTTTACTGGTTTTGCCTTCATTGGTTTATGGGCAAGATGAGGTTCCGTTACCCAAACAAGTCTCTGATTTGGCTGCACAAGTTGATTGGTTTTGGACTGTGGTGGCTGCTTGCTTGGTTTTCTTTATGCAGGCAGGTTTTTCACTGGTGGAGGGTGGATTCACACGGGCAAAGAATGTCGTCAATATTATGATGAAAAACTTTTCTGATTTGGCGATTGGCGCGATTGGTTTTTGGGCCATTGGTTTTGGGTTGATGTTTAGTGGGGATGTCTATGAGTTCTTTGTTAACCCCGATGTCAATTCATATGGGCATGATGCCAACTGGATGTATGCTTTTTTGCTGTTCCAGACGGTTTTTGCAGCAACCGCCGCTACGATTGTGTCAGGTGCCGTGGCTGAGCGCACGAAGTTTAGTTCTTATTTGATTTTTAGTGCTGTGATCACAATGGTTATTTATCCCATTCAAGGTGCTTGGGCTTGGGGTGGTTTGTGGAATGGTGGGGGTTGGTTAGAGGCGTTGGGTTTTGTTGATTTTGCTGGTTCTACTGTTGTACACAGTGTGGGTGGATGGGCGGCATTGGCAGGTGCCATTGTTTTGGGGCCACGGCGAGGCAAATACAATACCGATGGCACAATGAACCCTTTGGTCGGGCACAATATGCCCATGGCTGCATTGGGTGTGTTTATTCTATGGTTGGGTTGGTTTGGATTTAATGCGGGTTCAACAACATCTATGGATGGCGGTTCTTTTGCCCGTGTGGCCGTGACGACCAATTTGGCAGCCGCAGGGGGTGCCTTGTTGGCTATGCTTGTGAGTTGGTTTAAATTTGGCAAACCTGATATTTCAATGACACTGAACGGTGCATTGGCTGGGTTGGTGTCGATTACGGCTGGATGTTATACAATGACTCCGATGGGCGCTTTATTGACGGGCGCTATTGGTGGCACATTGGTGGTGTTTGCGGTGTTGTTCTTTGACAAGATTCGCGTAGATGATCCTGTGGGTGCGATTTCGGTTCATGGTGTGTGTGGCGCGTGGGGCACATTTGCTTGTGCGATCCCCTTCTTTTGCCGCCCAGGTGAAGCGGGCAGTGTCACTACACAATTGATAGGTATTGCTGCTTTCTTTGCATTTACGTTTGTCGCCTCGTTGGTTTTGTTCTATCTGATAAAGGTGACCGTTGGGTTGCGTGTGAGTGACGAAGAAGAAGAAGCCGGTTTAGATGTTGAAGAGCACGGTGTTTCTGGATATGCCAACTTTTTGATGTCACATGAGCGTTAGGAGCGAAAAAATGGTTAAAATAGAAGCGTTTTTAAGACCGGCTGCATTAGATCGCGTTCAAGAAGCCTTACACAGCATTGGTATTGTGGGTATGTCTGTGAGTGAGGTGCGCGGGTTTGGACGCCAACGAGGGCACCGAGAGGTCTATCGTGGTGCAGAGTATCAAGTGGATTATATTCCAAAAATGAAGTTGGAAGTTGCGGTCAAAGAATCGGACAAAGATCAGGCGATTGAAAAGATCGCAGAGGCCGCTAAAACGGGTGAGGTTGGTGATGGCAAAATATTCGTTGTGCCCATATCGGATGCCATTCGAATACGAACCGGTGAATCTGGGGAGGTTGCTCTATAGGGGATACGTCATGGAAGGTAAAAAGTGAGAAGAAAGAATAAGGAAGGAGAAACAGCGATCAGCAACGTCAGAAATAGAAAAGCCAGTTGTAGGCTATGACAAATGTTTAAGACTGACGGTTGATTGCAAGATTGTAGGGGAGATGCACAAACGCCACGCAGTTTTTTGTGTATCACGAAATTAAAAATAACTCATCAGGAGGCAAGACAATGAAGAAGTTTTTGGGTGTTTTAATGGCGGGTTTGTTGATGGTGGGTGTCACATCGGCACAACAAACAACGGTTGATGTTGGTTTGGATGCTTTGTCTGGATATGTTTGGCGTGGTGGTGTACTTGGTGCAGATGACAAATTGGTGTTACAGCCCAGCGTTGGTTTGACATTTGGTGAAAGTGGTTTGTCGGCTGGCGTTTGGGGTTCTGCTTTTGCTCAAAGTCGTGGGGCATTGGATGGCGCTGATGAAGTTGATGTATTTGCTGATTATTCAACCTCTTTAGGTGAAGACTCGCCGTTGGGTATTTCTATTGGTTTTATAGAATATCTGTTTCCCAATGCAGGTACAGGTGCTAAGCACTCTGAAGAAGCTTATATTGGGCTTTCTGTGGACAATCCATTGGCACCCTCATTGACCTTTTATTATGACTTTGGTCTTGCAGATGCTTGGTATTTGGTGCTTAGTGGTGGAACGGACGTGCCTTTGGGTGACTCTGAAGATGGTCCCGCATTGAGTATTGGTGCCAGTGTTGCAATGAGTGATTATGGCAACAAAACAGGCTTTAATGACGTGACTGGAACAGCTTCTATTAGTTTTCCTGCAGGTCAGTTTTCGATTACGCCGAAGATTGGTGTGACCTATGGAGATGATAAGGTGAATGCAGACAATACCTCTTTTTGGTTTGGTGTGAATATTGGCATACCATTGGGTGGTGAATAGGTTTGGTTTTAAAAAATAATCCGGGATGGCGTTTTTGATTCGCTTCGTGGCGTGGCAGATCAAACGCGACCGGATATTGGTGGGGGAGCCTTTGGGTTCCCCCGCCTTTTTTATGTACCAGAGAGAATGGTGTGTAGGTGTGAGAGGATGAATTGGGTGGCGAGGGGGGTGTTTGATTCGCCAGGGATGATGAGGTCGGCATGTTTGCGGGAGGGTTCAACGAAGGTGTTGTGCATGGGGCGTACGGTGGTGAGGTATTGGTGGGTGACTGATTCGGGGGTGCGTCCGCGTTCGGTTATATCGCGGTTGAGGCGGCGGGTGAGGCGAATGTCGGCATCGGCATCGACGAATATTTTGAGGTTGAAGAGGTCACAGAGTTGGATGTTTTCAAATAAAATAATGCCTTCAACGATGATGATGGGATGCGGTGTGAGTGTGATGGTTTGGGAATGTCGGGTGTGTGATGTGAAGTCGTAGGTGGGTATTTGGGCTGGTTGTCCATTGCTTAGGGTTTGAAGGTGGGTCATTAATAATTCGGTTTCGAGTGCGTCGGGGTGGTCGAAGTTGGTTTGTGCGCGGGTTTCAAGGGGGAGATGGGAGAGGTCGCGGTAGTAGGCATCGTGTGGGATGAGGCAGGCTTGGTGGTTGCCCAGTGCGTTTAAGAGGGTGTGGGCAAGGGTGGTTTTGCCTGCGCCGGTGCCGCCTGCGATGCCGAGGATGTAGGGTGTTTTCATATAATAACTGTGGTTGCGTTTTGGTTTTAAGGTTATTTTGATGATTACAAAAGTAAAGCGTTATAGGTGTTTGGGAAAGCATATTTTGAGGGGGATTGCAATGCGTATTGTTGAAACTGATTTGGAGATTCAGCGCGAGCCGTTTGCGCGGCCATTTGGGTTTAAGGGGTCGGCATTTCACGAGAAGTGGAATTTGGTGGTTCAGGTTGTCGATGAAGAAGGCCATGTGGCTTATGGGTTGGGTGGATTGGCTGTGTTGTGGTCTGATGCGGTTGTGTTTGCGGCACATACCGAGATGGGGGGCAATGTGTTGCAGGCTGCGGTTTTGGAGTATGCGTTACAATGTGCAAAAGATGTCGATTTTGAAAGCCCACTCGAGTTGTTTGATGCCATTGTGGATGATGTGTTTGCGTATGGGAAGCAGATTACGGGTAACGCGGATTTGCGGCGGACTTTTATTTTGATTGCGATGGTGGCGTTGGACAATGCGGCGTGGTTGTTGTATGCCAAGCGCAATGGGATTTCGTCGTTTGATGAGATGATTCCTACTCAGTACAAGTCGTTGTTGTCGCATCGGCAATCGCGTGTGGCGATTGTGCCTGCGGTGGGGTATACATTGCCAATGGATGAATTGCAAGGTTTGTTGGATCATGGGGCGTATGTGTTGAAGATTAAGATTGGGCATCCGGGGGATGAAGGGGATATGGTGGCGAAGGATAAGGTTTGGTTGTCGCAGATTCATACTTTGGCCAAGGATCATGAAACGTCGATGACAGATTCGGGGCGGGTGTTGTATTATTTGGATGCGAATGGACGGTATGGTC
>JBLHJX010000242.1:0-8398 GCA_047619225.1 Candidatus Latescibacterota bacterium | reverse complement strand
TGGTTGGGGACAAGAGATGACCAAAGGTTTTGAATGTGATTGGTCATGATACCAAATGGCATCGCACAAAGTGACTGGGTTGTACTTCTCGGAGTTCGGGTTCTTCGGTAAAGCAACGCGACTCGGCTAAGGGGCAGCGGCCACAAAACTTGCACCCTTCGGGGGAGTCTGCAGGGTCGGGGACATCGCCCTGCAAAATTTCGCGCTTGGTTTGGATGCGTGGGTTGGGTAGAGGAATGGCCGATAGCAGTGCTTTGGTGTAGGGATGCAGGGGTTCGGCAAAAAGGGCATGGCTGGTGGTGAGTTCCATTATGTGACCGAGGAACATGACAGCAATGCGGTCACATATGCGTTCGAGAATGGCCAAGTCGTGTGCGACAATGATGTAGGTGAGCGCAAATTCTTCTTGTAAGTCCATGAGCAGATTGAGCACTTGGGCACGCACAGAAACATCGAGGGCAGACACGGGTTCATCAAGCATCATGAGTTTGGGACGCAACGCAAGGGCACGTGCAATGCCAATGCGTTGGCGCTGCCCCCCACTGAATGCGTGGGGATATCGATTGAGGTGGGCGGGATTTAAACCCACGCGTTGCATAAGATCGGCAACACGTTCGCTGAGTTCGCGGCCTGTGGCTATGTTGTGGATTTGGAGAGGTTCTGCCACAATATCGCGCACGGTCATGCGAGGGTCGAGTGAGCCGTAGGGGTCTTGGAAGACATATTGCAATTCGGCACGTAGGGGTTTGAGCGCTTCGTTGGAAAGGGCGAATAAGTCAATGTCTTGTCCGCCATTGTTGTAAGTGACTTGCCCATCGGTGGGTTCATGAGCGCGTAAAATGGTGCGAATGGTGGTGGTTTTTCCACACCCGCTTTCACCTGCCAAGCCCAGCGTTTCACCGCGTTCAACATCAAAGTCAACACCATCAACTGATTTCACTTGGCCAACCACGCGACGGAACAACCCTTTTTGAATGGGGAAATATTTTTTGAGATTGCGAACTTGGAGGATGTGGTCTGGATTCATGCGCACCTTTAATCTGGGTTTAGGATGATGGATGATGTTTTTACTTTTGCAGTTTTACGGACCTTAAGATCTTTTTGCCCCAATGGTTTCGAGCACGCTTTTGGGCACTTTGCAGACCATGGTATATGCAGGGTCAAACATATTGCCCATATCGTATTCAACGGCTTCGCCTAATAGGACGTGAATGGTACGTTCGTCGAGGCTGTAGTCTGATTTGAGCCAGCGGATCATTTCGGTGGTGGCGTGTTCGATGCATTGATCGAGTGGTCGTGCGTTGCCAACTGTGTAGATATGGGTGTCACTTTCACCTCTTGGCCAACCGATGGTTTTGCCTTTGTGCAAATGAACGGTGAATGTAACATCAAAGGAAATTTCGATGCCGGTGCCCACAATCTCTCCATCGCCTTGAAGGGCGTGGCCATCCCCAATGTGAAAGAGGGCGCCTTCAACAAACACAGGGAAATAGACAATGGTGCCTTGGTTAAAGCGTTTGTAGTCCATGTTGCCACCATGTGTGGATGAGGTGGCTGTGGAGATCGCTTGTCCGCGTGGGGGTGCCACACCAAAACAACCTGGATGCGGATTGAGGGGCAATGTTAGTTTTTTGAGGTATCCTGTGGTGGGTTGTCCATCGCCAAGTGTGGTTTGGTCTGACCCTTCGCATACTTCTACTGGGCTGGCAGTATTGTTTTCAAAGTCAATTCCCCAGATGATGCGGGAGATGTTGTCGTCGAATTTGGGTACATATCCGGGATCAAGTACATTGGCAGCCACGCGAGCAGACGTATGCCCCCAAGCTCGGTTAGGCATGACGTGGTCAAATGTGACAGCGATTGAATCGCCCGGTTTGGCACCGTCAATATAAAAGGGACCTGTTTGCGGATTGCCACCTGGGGTTGCTTGGTTGCCGTCTTTGTCTTTGCCACCGGCATCAACGGTGGTGGTTGAGACCGTATCGCCACTTTGGATGGTGAGTACGGGTTCGTGCGAACCGATGGTGGAATGGTAATGGGTGGGTGTGAAGTTGTGGTGTGCCATAGAGACTCCAGGTGAAAAGTAAAAAGGAAGATCGTAATCATTGCGTGGCAATTTAATAGATCTGATGTTGGGTGTAAACCTTTAAAAATATCCGTCTTTATGCAATTGTTGGTTGACCCTTGGGGCTTTTCCGAGTACAATGGGGCATGTAAATGTCGATTTTGAATTAAAGGAGGAGTGGATGTCGCAAGTTCAAGCTGTTCGTCGTATTCAATTTTGTTCGGGGCATCGGGTTTTGGGGCACGAAGGTAAATGTGCGCATATGCATGGCCACAATTATGTGGTGTTTTTTCATGCACAGGCCGATGAGTTGGATCAAATTGGCCGGGTGATCGATTTTTCTGTGTTAAAAGAAAAATTGGGTGGATGGGTAGATGACCATTGGGATCATGGGTTTGTGTTTTTTGAAAAAGATGATGATGTGCGAGAATTGTTTGATGGGAAAATGGCAGGGCACAAACATTTTGCATTGCCATTGAACCCAACAGCTGAGAATATGGGTGATTATTTATTGAATGTTGTGGGCCCAAAGCAATTGCAAGGAACGGGCGTGCAATTGGTGAAGGTGGTCATTTGGGAGACGGAGAATTGTTTTGCTGAGGTGACGCTATAACTTCACAAAACCATTTGGGAACCACAGATAGACACGGATCCATTGGTATGGACGTAGGCAGAAGGTGCTTTTTGAGACCGGGTGTGAGGATGCTTTTGTCAGTGAAGATTTGGATCACAACGCTGAGTTTGTTGATGAACCGCTTGATTATTTGTATGATCGACGTGCAACGAGGAGGAGTACAAAGTGACGCAGTGGTTGCCAACAGAGGAACAACAAGAGCAGTGGGAAAACAAGGGTTATTTTGTTTTGAGAGGTGTGGTACCCCAAGACGTTGCTTTTGATATGCGCGGTGTGATTAAAAACGAGTTGCTTAAACCCGAACCAGATGGCAGGCCAGATGTTGACCCGATGGACCCGATGGGAGATACACCCGAGGCAAAATCTGCGCGGTTTCGCAAGTTGGGCAATTTTTGTGTGCAATCGCCTTTGATTTGGCATACGTTTCAAGCAGGTGAAAAGATGTTGTCGGTGGCGCGGCATTTTTTGGGTGATGATATTGTTGTGAAGTTTAACAGTGTGTTTGTCAAACCCGCCAAAACGGGTAGTGCCACGCCTTGGCATCAAGACAATGGTTTGTGGCGCGATGGTGAGACGGAGCCTTTTAATGCATGGATGGCCCTTGACCCGGCAACGCGTGAAAATGGGTGTATGCAGTTTATTCCGGGCAGTCATAAAACAGAGATTGTGCCGCATGTGATGTATGAAGACAGCATTCATGGTGAATTACCACGTGAGCGTGTGAAAGAGATGATTGCTCAACACGGTGTGGATCACCAAGTAGCAGAACCCGGTGATGTGGTGTGTTGGCACAGCAGTTTGTGGCATTATAGCCCGCCGAACCCAAGTCCCTATAGCCGGATCGCAATTGCGGGTGTGTGGACGAACTTGGCAATTAATGGGGGGCGGGTGCGCGCCCTGCATCGTTGGGCCATGAAAAAGGGTGAGGTGTGCACGACTTTTCCGCCTGAACCTGTTGATATTGAAAATGGGGTTGCACATCTGCCCGAACCGTTTAGAACGGATGCTTTATGAAAGGCATTTGGTTTTTTACCACATGTGCTTTTTGGGTTGACCGGAAGAAAATGAAAGGATCAAGAGATGGATGAGAAAAACTGGTTAAAATATGTGGCGACCGAAGAACAGCTTCGTCAGTTTAACGACGAAGGTTATTTGATCGTGGAAGATGCGTTGTCGCCCGAACTGTTGGGGCGGTTGAATGCGGCTGTGGATCGGGTTGAAAAAATAGAACGTGAGGCCAAAGCGCTTGGGCCTAATGATATGATGGCTAAGTTTCGCACGGTGGTTGAAGACGATGCGTTTTTGGATTTGTTGGATAACCCAAAGACTTTTCCCTTGCTTTGGGATATTTTGGGCTGGAACATTCAGCTTTATATTTCACATTTGATTATTTATCCCCCCGAGGAAAAAGGGGGCGAGATTCGCACGGGAGGGTGGCACCAAGATGGGGGGCGTCCTGTGCCAGAGATGGAGCGCCCGCATCCGCGTTTGTCGCTGAAGATCAGTTATTGGTTGAGCGATGTAGACACGCGTGAAAATGGTGCCATGGAGATCATACCAGGCAGTCATAAATTGGATGGCAAGCCAACGGAAAGTGATACGGGCGAAGGGGTTTTTCCTGTGTGTGTGAAGGCGGGATCGGCTGTTTTGTTTGATCGGCGTATGTGGCATCGGCGGGGGACCAATACATCGGATGTGACACGACGGGTTTTGTTTTTTGGGTATAGCTATCGCTGGTTGCGCGGGTTGGATTATAACAATATGCCCGAAGAAGTGCTTTCAAAATGCGATCCGATTCGCCGACAACTGCTGGGCGATGGGGTGGATGTGAAAGGGTGGTGGCAACCGACGGAGGCGGATGTGCCTCTTAAGGGGTGGTTGCGGGATCATCGGGGGGAGGATTATGTCAAGGCGATGGGGTGAAAAGCTATCGCAGGTCACTGGTTGGCAGGTCATAAGTTAGAATCAAAAACGTCTGATCAAACTGAAGGACCGAACTTGGTGAATTATGGAGGTGTTTTGTGACGGACGATCTTTTTAAACGGTTTGACGCAGATGGTTATGTGCTGGTTGAAAACGCACTTCTGGGCGATCAATTGGCGAAGGTGCAAGCCGCTTTTGACCGGGTTGCTGAAGAAACACGTCCGGCTTGGCTTGAACGGATTGCAAAGGACCAAAGACGGGGGTCTTATGGCATTGGGCCTGATGCACAGGTGGTGGAGCCGGTGATTGATCGGGACGACGCATTTGTTGATATGTTGGAAAACCCGGTGACCGTTGCGATTGCTGAACGGATGCAAGGGCCTGATATGATGATGATTGACAATGCGCTTCATGTGAAGCCGCCGGGCAAAGTGGCACACACACGCTGGCATAAAGACTCGAAAATTTGGGCACACGATGTGAATGAATGGGATGCATCGGATCGGGCGGCGTGGGAAAAGATGCGGGCGTGTGAAACGCCTTATCACAAGATCAAGATTTTCTATTTTGTGTATGATGTAGATTTTGAAACGGGGCCGTTTAGTGTTGTGCCCGGATCGCACAAATGGGATGAGCAGGATATTCCGCAGTATGATGATTTGAATGACATGCCCAATCATGTGCGTATGACGGGATCTGCGGGAAGTGCTCTTTTATGGAATGGGCGCATTTGGCATACGGCTATGGACAATACCGATGACAAAGCGCGGCGGATGTTGCTTTATAATTACACACATTTTGGTCAAAAACAATATGATGAATGTATTCCTCAAGGTGCATTTCGAGAGCGATTGGCGCGCGAAAGGTCACCCTTGTGCAAGCAGTTGCTGGGGATTGAGCGAATGCAACGATAGGAGTTGCCAGTGATCGTGCTTCTTATAGTTGAACGCCCGGCTTTAAAAGTCGGGCGTTTTTGTTTTGTGGCTTGACAGGTTGGGTCGGTCGCGCTATATAAGAAGCGATTTTTTTTATGGGAGATCGCAATGGCAGAAGTAGGGGCACATAGAGATACAAAAACCACACCCGATGAACGCGCTTTGACGTGGAAATCGGTTGGGTTGGGTGTGTTGCTGGTATTGATTGCGGCAATTGGCGGGTTTTATGCGCGACATGTGTTGCATACCAGCCGGTTGGCGCAAAATCATTTGTCACTGGCAGTGGTGTTCCCTTTTGTGATGACGGTGTTGTTTTTACGGCGGCCGTTGAAATTGAATCGGGGCGAGTTGTTGGTGATTTTTTGTATGGGGTTGATTGCCTCAACCTTGCCGACATATTTTTTGAGCAAGTTGCTGGCCAATTTGGTGGTGCCGTATTATTTGGCGGATCCCACCAATGGATGGGCAGAGTATACACACGGATATTTGCCTTCCTGGGCGGTTATTCAACCGGGGTTGGCATTGACGTGGTTTTTTGAAGGGTTGCCAAGGGGTGCGTCTATTCCTTGGGATGTGTGGTTCGTGCCGTTGTTTTGGTGGCTGAGTTTGATTGGGGCGATGTGTGCGGTGGTGTTGTGTACGGTGGTGATTTTGCGCAAGCCATGGATTGAATATGAGCGCATTGATTATCCGTTGATGGAATTGCCACTGGCGATGGTTAATGAGATAGAAGACGGGCGACGGTTGCCAGAGTTTATGCGCACGCCCGTTTTTTGGTTTGGGTTTTGTGTGTCCATTTTGGGCATTTTGTGGAATATTGCCTCTTATTTTAATCCCAACTTGCCCGTTTATCCGTGGCGTTATGGATCCGTATCTTTGGGGCGCGAGTTTCAGCCGATTCTTTTAAACTTATATTGGCCGGTTATTGGGTTTGCTTATTTTATTAAAATGGATGTGGGGTTTAGCATCTGGTTTTTTTATTTGTTGGGTGTGGTGGAAGAGGGTTTGTTTAATCGTATTGGTTTAGAGGTGAAAGAACCAGACCCTTATGGGACCTCTTTTGCTGCGGTGGGATGGCAAACGTTTGGCGTGTGGCTGGTGTTGGTAGGTTGGGGATTGTGGATTGCCCGCTCTCATTTAAAAGATGTGTGGCGCAAAGCTGTTTATCGTGATCGCGATGTAGATGATTCACGGGAGATGGTTTCTTATCGTATGGCGGTGTTTGGGTTTGTAGGTGGTTTGCTTTACATGGCGGGGTGGTTATATGCTTCGGGCATGGCACTGTGGGTGGTTGTGGTGTTTTTGGTGGTGATGATGGTGACATTTTTGGGCATTACGCGCATTGTGGCAGAAGCGGGTTTGATTACCATTCGCGCACCGGTTGTGGCACAGCATTTTATTGTATTTGGTTTTGGCACTTCAGAGTTGTCGGGGGCAACCATGACGGCCTTAGGTATGAGTTATGGTTGGTATGGCGATATGAAAACGATGCTGATGCCTGCCTTGGGGCATACGGTGAAGTTGATGGATACGGTGCAGGGGCACAAACGGTCTTTGGTTTGGGCGGCCATATTGGCCATGGGCATTGGGGTGTTGGCATCGGTTTGGTATATCGTGTATATGGCCTATCACACAGGTGCGGGGAATTATGGGGGGCAATTGGCGGGTGATTTGGCACGGTTGCCGTGGGATATTGCGGTTAAATATTCACGATCTCCAGTGGCTGTTGATTGGACAAAGCTTGTGTTTATGGCGATTGGTATGGGGCTTACGGTGGGTTTGTATATGCTGAGATCGCGGTTTCCGGGATGGCCCTTGCATCCATTGGGCCTGGCTGCTGGTTCTGCTTATCCGGTCACAAATGTCGTGTTTTCACTGTTTTTGGGCTGGATGGCGAAGTCTGCGATTTTGCGATTGGGTGGTGGGGGTGCCTATCGGTTGGCACGGCCGTTTTTCTTGGGGTTGATTATGGGGCATTATGTTGGGGCAGGGATTTCGTTTTTTGTAGATATGATTTGGTTTCCTGGGCAAGGGCATGGGATTCCGATTTCAGATTAGGAGAGGCGAAATGGAAAATGGCAAAACGGGTATTAAGTTGACTTGGGTTTATTTGGCACTTTGGGAACTGGCATAGATGCTGTAGCGTCTTACAAAGATGTTAGATCTTTGGCAGCAGGACTTTTTTCAGGAGAAGACAGATGCGTTGGACGGTGATCGCGATTCTTTTTATGATGGCACCTGCTGGGTGGGCTGGCGAAGTTGATTTGCCGCCACGGGGTGAAGGCCCAATTGCATTTGAAGTGGATGTGTGCAGTTTTAGATGGCGCGGTAGTGAGGGTTTTGAAGAGGTGACCCTTCGGTTTCCTGTGGCGCAGTTTGCATTTGAGCGACAAAAAGACAATGTGTATGTGGCGCGTTATCGACCCTCGCTTCGGGTGTTAGATGCAGATGGCAAGGTTGTTCAGCAAGTGGAAGCCGAGAGCCAAATGACAGCAGAATCTTTGGAAGCGACAACGGACCCTGATCGGTTGTTTTTGGATATGGTACAAGTGCGCTTGCCCGCGGGTACGTATCGGGGTGAGTTGACCTTGAGCGATTTGGCAACGGGACGCTCGGGTGTGGCGGTTTTTGAGATTGTGTCGCCAACGTATGAACCCAATCAATTGGGTATGAGTGATTTGTATACTGCCGTGGGTTTTAACCCTGTCAATGCACATGAACATTTGGAGATTTTTCGAAAAGATGGGCGCATTGTGGTGCCCAACCCCTCGCGTAGGTATGATGTGTATTCGCCCTTGTTTTTTTATTTTGAAGTGTATGGTTTGGGGTTTCAGGCGCATG
>JBLHJX010000241.1:0-8406 GCA_047619225.1 Candidatus Latescibacterota bacterium | reverse complement strand
TCTCACGGCCCCGCTACATATCCGCGAATAACAATCCTACTCGGCAGCCACCTGACCTTTTGCCACAGCCTCATCCAATAAAGAAACCGCATACGCCCACAAATCTTTGCTGCCATTTTCAATCACACCGTTCCGCTCGCGAATTTGTTTGGCAGAAATTCCGTGCTCACCCCAAGCCCGTCCATCGGTATGAATGTTGTGCAAAAAAGGTTGCAAACGGTCAATGGAGCCTGCAAACTTTGCTTCGGCCGTTTCTTTGGCCTCAAACTCAACCCAAAGTGCGTGCAGTTCTTCACCCACATCGGGCGGCAGAAGTCCAAAAATACGCTCGGCAGCCTTTTCCTCTCGCTCGGCCTTATCGGCATTTCCTACTTCATCATATAAAAATGTGTCCCCCGCATCAATTTCTACCAAATCGTGAATCAAAGCCATTTTTACCACTTTGAGCAGATCTACTTTTTCATTGGCATATTCGGCTAACAAAACCGCGTACATAGCAAAATGCCACGAGTGCTCTGCATCGTTTTCTTTGCGTGTTTCATCGAGCAAATACGTCTGCCGAAAAATCTGCTTCAATTTATCTATTTCAAGTAAAAACCCGATTTGTGTATGCAATCTGCCAGACATATCATCTCCATAGCCGAAACCAAGAAAATAGAAAAGGCGCCATATCGTATAGACGCCTCATCTAAACCAAAAAAAACCATCTCAAAAAATGCAAAGGCCTATTTGATCACTTCGCCTACAATGCGCATCACGCCATGAAAACCTTCATTGGGTTTAACGCGCATCAACCCAGCATCAATGCCTTGGGGCTCTAAATTAACCGCATTGGTCACGCAGGTATAAGGTTCAAAACATACGATGGGCCGTGAATCGGGGGCATATAAGACCAATTCGCGAAACACATCATCGGCTTCCATAGAGATTTTCACGCCTGCAATGGGATCGACGTAATCACATCGGCTCCAGCCATCGGTCAAGGTGACGCCAGACCACACATTGTCATAATACAAATCTTTTAACGGGGTGGGTTGGCGAACATCATAGATTGTATCATCCACAGGTAAAATTTCACCTGTTGGAATAGGGTCGTCACCCACAGGCCAGTATGTATCGGCTGGCATTTGTACCGTGCAGAGGTCTCGATTTCCCGATTCGGTCAATGGCAATGGGAAATAGGGGTGTGTGCCCAACCCCATAGGCATATCATGGTCGCCTACATTTTTGCCTTCAAACTCATGTATAAGCGCACCGTCTTTTATTCGATAGGTCACACGGGCTTCAAACGGGAATGGAAAATGTTTACCAATTTCGGGGAAGTCAACCGATTGGAATACGCTGGTTAACCAAGCGCCATCTGTATCTGAAGCGCCCGAACTGGCTACTTGCCATGGGCGTGTGTGCACAAAACCATGCGAGGCATGTTCGCCAGGACCGGGGGTTTCCAGTTGATATGCTTTGCCATCGAAAGTGAATTTGCCTTCGGCGATGCGGTTGGGCCAGGGAAATAGAATCGGGATGCCGTAACCACTTGCGCGACCTTGGAGTGTTTCTGGGTCGGGTGTGACCCAGAGCAATTCGATCTGTCCGTCGCCTTTTCGAATTTTGTATGAGTAGCAATTGTTGCCTATAGAGGGGAGCACGCGGGCTTCTTGGCCGGTTTCGGAGTCGGTAAGCACGTAGACGGTGTGTCCTTTGAAGTCTTCTTGGGTTGTGGTGTAGCGGTCTGCCATGGGGGTGCCCTTTAAGGTGAGAGTGAAGGTCAAGGTCAAGATCAAGATTAGATAACGTGTCATGGAGATCCTATCATTGTTCTGCATGTCTGCGACGCCCTACTTTCTTTATGACAGCCAAAGAAAGTAGGCAAAGAAATCTGCCACTGCGTGGGGCTTTAATGAGCTTTAGTGTTTTTAGGAGCTTAAACCGCCCTCACCTGCCCGCGCAGTTCCCACACCCCACCTCGTGTTCCACACGCCCTTCACCCACCCATCACAACCCACCAACTGCACAACGGCCCACACCACCGGGAGGTGATATTTGGGTTTCGAGGTGTTTCTTTTAGGGCAGTGGCCAGTGTTCGCCGGCCATAAATCCGCCATCAACATAAATGCTTTGGCCGGTGACGTAATTGGATGCAGGCGCAGACAGGTAGACGGCTGTGCCTACGAGGTCGTCAGGGGTGCCCAGGCGTTTGAGAGGGACACGGTTTTCGCCCCATTCTTGCATGGTGGGGTTGGCCCATACTTTTTCGGTGAGGGGGGTTAATATGAAACCTGGGCAAATGGCGTTGACTTGGATGTTGTGTGCGCCAAGTTCTAGTGCTTGTGATTTGGCCAGTTGGCCTACGGCACCTTTGGTGGCTGTGTAAACGGAAATCTGGGAGAGGGACCATCCCGTGGTGAGAGAACCGATATGGATGATTTTGCCTTGCTTGCGGGGGATCATGTGCTGAGCAACGGCTTGAGATAAGAAAAAGAGACCTTTTAAGTTGACGGCCATTATTTCGTCGTAGTGTTCTTCGGTGACTTGTTCAAAGGGTTCGCGAATATTCATACCGGCATTGTTTACCAAAATATCTACCTGGCCATAGGCCTCAAGCGCCGCATCAACGCCCCCCCGCACGGAATCTAAATTTTTCATGTCCATCTCATAGGCCATGGCCTCGCCACCGGCATCTGCAATGGTTTGCACAACGTCATCCAACTGCGATCGGGTACGCGCCGCACAAACGACCTTGGCGCCATTGTTGGCCAAACCCTCGGCGATGCCCCGACCAATACCACGACCGGCACCCGTTACGATTGCCACACGGCCTTCCAGTGAAAACAAAGACATTTCAACCTCCCAAAACGATAGATAGTTCTGCATCAATTTAAAAGAGATGACAAGCAGACCTTGGCAATATATATAAACCTGAGCCACCAAACAACCATAGTGATGGGCGGTCATAAAAAAAACCTTGGCCGCAGTGCGACCAAGGTTTCAAACAAAGGATTCGACGGTCAAAAACTATCTAAAAAAAACAGAAACGCCTGCTGTAACCTGATGGCGCTTGACCTGTTGCCCATCTGCAAAGAGCACCGAAAAACCATACGTTGTCGTCAATGCGGTTCGACGGGAGACCACTTTGCGAACACCCACGCCACCACCCAACTCACTCACATCGCCCCACCCCAAAAAATCACGCGCACCAAACAACTCCACAAAAGGGTAGGTTCGCCGTTCAATTTGCCAAGGGATATTCAATCTATAAAAACCAGAGACAGAAGAACCAAAACCTTCATCAACGGTTAAATAACGACCGCGAACGTTCTGAAAACCATCATCAATACCGTCTGCTAGGCCCACAATGTCATTGGAGGCCAGTCGATTGTATTCTCGGTTGCCTGCAACAAAGGAACCACCGATTTGATGATATCGGTTAATCGAATAGGCCACGGCAACACCGGCCCGATAGAATAAGTCACCATTTGAAAACCGCATAGACATAATAGGGGTAATCTCCCACCGGCCACCCCGAACCGGTTGCACATTCACCCCGCCAATAGATTCGTCTTCATCTTCGGCCAAACCTGAAATATCTGCATTTGCCTGTGTGGTCAACATCAACAAGGCAGCCGTCAAAAGCACCCACCAACGTTTCATTGGTAATCCTCCTTAAAAATGGACTTACCCCGGCAGAATAAAGGCAGAGATAAGGAAAAAGAGAGAAACCACCAATGCAAAGTCTTCCACTCGGTTTTCCATCTTTCTTCTTCCTGCCTTCCCAAGAATATACCCAATATCTTTGACGATTCAAATGGCTGAAACGTTTAATTGTTCTGCGATAACTTGTAAGGCGGCAACAACACCTCGCTGCATATCAGCCAAAGCCATACTTGTTTTGCCTGTACCAAGCACCATATCCGGTGTCGGCGGTAAATGAATGAACCCCGATTTGACATCCAACCCAGAGACAAAAACATGATGTAACACACGATACATAATATGGTTACACAAGAACGTGCCCGCCGAGTATGTCAATTTTGCGGGCACGTGAGCCACATCTTCAATGGCCATTACCATCTGCCTTGTTGGTAAGGTGGCAAAATACGCATCGGGGCCACCGTCGACTACAGGATGATCTGCCCCACCAACCATCTTCAAGTTCACAGCCACACGCTCGATATGTAAAACCGAAGCCGAGCCGTGAAGCCCCAAAGAAACAACGGCCAAAGGTTTATGCGCTGCGATCAGCGGTTTCACAATGGCAATATCTTCACCATGAACCACAGGCAAGATGGCAGACACAATGTCACATCCACCGATCATTTCGCCATTTAAGGCCATGGCAATATCACCTGAAGGATTATGCGACCAATGGTCCCAGGGTTCAAACCCCGTCAGTAAAATCTTGGGCATAGCAATACCGACCTTCCCAGTCACGAGGTCACAATGAGTAAACGCCCTCACGGCACCCTATTAGAATCAGAAATTGAATGAGCCCCACACCTTGGCCTTTGATAAACAGCAAACGATGGACACCTGAAAAGCCGTTGTCTGTCGTCCATTGTCTGTCGTCTGTCGTCTGTCGTCTGTCGTCCGTCGTCCATTGTCTGTCGTCATTCCGTCTAAAACACAATCATCCCACGTGCATTGACACCCGCCGCCAAATCTGCAAACGCTTCATTGGCCTGCTCCAAACCATATTGCTTGGTAATCAATTCATCAATTTTCAACTTACCTGCCAAATACAATTCCACCATTCGCGGAAAATCGTCATGTGTTTTGGCACTGCCATATTTACACCCACGCACCACCCGTTCACCGCGTACCCACGACTCCAAGTCTAATGGCACCGTTGTGCCCGACGCAGGCAACCCAATGATCACACACACACCCGCAGGGGCCAAACAATCCATGGCCTGTTTCACAGCACCTGCATGCCCAACCGCCACAAAAGCATAATCGGCACCACGCCCTGTAATGTCCATAATGGCTTCAACCGGATCATCTTGAGATGCATCAATGCCGTGACTGGCGCCCATGGAGGTGGCATAGGCCAACTTGTCCTTTTGCACATCCACAGCAATAATGGGGTGCGCAGACACCAGAGAACCCCCTTGAACCACATTGAGACCAATGCCTCCTGCCCCAAAAACCACCATACTTGCGCCCGCAGGCACTTGGGCCGTGTTCAACACCGCGCCCACACCCGTCATAACCGAACACCCAATAAGCGCGGCCTGCTCAAGTGGCATATCTTTACGCACGGGCACAGCACAAGAAGCCGGTAAAACAGAATACGAAGCATACGATGCCACATGGCCAAAATGATAAACAGGCGTACCATCTTTTAACCGCATACGGGTACCACCATCCAACAACGTACCCCGGGTAGGCGCTTGTTTTTCGCACAACTGAGATCGCCCCGTCACACAATAATGACACCGCCCACAAGCCGGAGCCCAAGACAATATCACATGATCTCCCACCTTCACATCACGCACCCCAGGCCCAACCTCTTCAACCACACCCGCGCCTTCATCGCCCAACACAATCGGCACCGGAATGCCCGCCCAACTGCCATCGGCAGCGTGCAAGCAACTGTGACAGACACCACTGGCCACCATCTTCACCAGCACTTCGTCTTCCTTGGGATCATCCAACTCAATGTCTACGACCTCTAACGGATGCCCTTTCTCAACCAATACCGATGCGCGCATAAAACCCTCCTGTTAATCAAAAAGAAACCGACAATCCCAATCACATCGAACAAACTTTAAATATGATCGTTCAATTCATCAAGATCACACGAGATGCCTGTCATAATACGCAACTTTCTGGCAATCAGCAATCACAACAACACGCTTGACACAGCATGCAAATAGGGCTTAAATTGGCATCAGCTAAAATATCTACTTTTATGAATTTAAAGCCCCACGAACGACACATCGGAATCTCATCCGATTAATCGGAGACATCCATATGGCCAATACCGTTCCAGATGAAGTACCCATTGATCCGTATCCACCCGATTTGTATCAATACACGCATCAAACTGACTATGTCGACACATTCGATGATATTGGTGATCAAGAAATTGCCAAATTTCACGAACAGGGTTACCTCGCCATTCGGCAAGCATTTACGCTTGAACAGATTCAAACGTATAGCCAAGCCATTTGGGATCTCATTGATGGCAAAAGCCCTGACTTCAAAGGTCTGCAAGCCGAAGCCGGTAAACGTACCAACTTTGACGCACTCACCACCGATGAACGGCGAGATGCCGTGCGCAAGCTCTGGCAATTTGTCGACCATGACCAGCGCCTCAAAGATTTGTCTGAAGATGCAACACTTATCAACGTCATCACACGCTTGATAAATGACACGCCAATCCTATTCCAGGACATGGGCCTTATCAAACCCCCGCGCATTGGCCGCGAAAAACCGTGGCACCAAGATTGCGCATATTTCAACTACCCCATTGACACCCCCATTGTTGGGGTTTGGGTCGCCATAGATTCGGCCACAATCGAAAATGGATGCCTGCACATCATTCCCGGCTCGCACAAAGAAGGGCCACAGCCCCACTTTAGCAAACGCGACTGGCAAATCTGCGATACAAACGTGGCCGTGCAACGCGACGTGACCGTGCCACTCGAACCGGGTGGATGCCTCATCTGGCATGGCCTGACGCATCACGGCAGCCCCTCTAACCCCACCGATCAACGTCGACGTGCTTTGCAATATCACTATCGACCAGAAAGCGCCGTTGCGCTGACAAAAGAAGATCGGATGGCGATGTATGGTGGGGAGAGTTTAGGGGTAACCTGTTAGGTGCAATCCCCTGTGGTCCCCTTTGGAAAGGGGACGGTATATTGGGGAGCGGATACTGAAATTATTAGGGTTGATTGATTCCATCAATCTGGTTATCCAAAGAGAAAAAAAGGGACAGCTTCGGGGCTGTCCCTTTTTTAGGTATCTATATTGGAAAAAACAATTGCTGAGTCAAAAGCCTTTGGCAGAATTAGGGATTCTTCTTTTGCACTTGGGGTTCGCGAGCCAAGGGTATTTGGGGTTGGACGATCTTTCGCCGCTCGGGGGTGAGTCGTTCTAATAACTCAGGAGAGGGTTGGTTGCCATGCCGAAAGTTCGTCCAGGAGGGCCCATAACGATAGACCGCAATACGCCGAATACCTTCATTCACGCGCTTGGCAGACCCATGGGAAATACCATCGACAAATAACAACGCATCTCCAGCTTTCATAGACACCTCAATGGCCCCAACGGTACCATCAACAGACTGATCTTTGCCCATGCTTTTTTGGCTATAATGCGGATGTTTGAAATTTGACTTGTGGCTACCCGGAATCAGCATCGTACCCCCGTCACCCGGCCCAATATCGGTCAGGGCGATTAAAATATTCACCTGACCGCACATAAAGCGCCCGCCGTGGTACCGAAACTGATTGCGCTGAATGGGTGGGAAACCACCCGAATGCAACCCAATGGCTTCACCTGGTGCGCGGAAGTTGGCCAAACATTCATCAATAAACAAGGGGCCATGATGGTAATCGAACGTGCCTTCTCCCCCCACAAACAACTTCACCCGTTCAAACCACGAGGGGTGATCGATCAACTTTTCAAACGGCTCACCCGCCTCGTATATTTGTTGATAATTCACACCCGAGGTCACGTCGCCATAAGCATGTGCATGCACATAACCATACCATTCATCCGGCTCCAAGGTCGGGATTTCGTCCAAACAAGCATTCAAATCTTTTACTTCGTCTGCCGACAACGCCCCTTCTAAGTGCAAATACCCTCTCAAATCGAATAAATAAACATCTAAGTCTGAAACCATCGAAGAATCCTCATATAAGAACAACACCCTTAAAATAATTTTGCCACAAGATACGGTTCGCCCCATCAAAAATCCACATCAAACTTGTGCTGCATATATTCTTACTTGCGCCATATCGTGTTGAAGCCTATTTTTTGTGTAAACTCACAACCCAAAGGAGGTTGTCACCTTGCCTCAACGGTGTTCTTTTTGTCGCGTGCCAGACAACCAAGTAGACAGAATCGTCTACGGCACCAACTTTAATATTTGCTCAGATTGCATTCGCACATGTTTGGCAGTCTTAGATGGCGAAACGGTCGATGGTTGGGACATCACCACATCCCCTCAGCGCTGTGACAATTGTGCGCGTCGGCCTTCTGAAGGCTATCGTCACTTGCTCAATCGAGCGACCTATTCACCCCGTGTATGCGAACGATGTTTGCGCTTTTACACCGAAGTGCTCTTGAAAGAAATGCCCACGCTTGAAGAAGAGCTTCAAAATATCATCCAAAATGTTTTCGACGCGCCAGATACCGACGCGCCCGAAGACAACAAAGGCGAGACATTTGATCCGGACA
>JBLHJX010000240.1:0-8416 GCA_047619225.1 Candidatus Latescibacterota bacterium | reverse complement strand
TTATCGTCAATATTGGTATTTAAAAATTTTAATCTTGTGTGTCATTTTTATATCAATGTGGTTAGAATGACCTCATATTGTCCTTGATTTGGCAACTTCTGCCATCCTGACATTGGGAAAATGCAATGTTTGCACTCCTCGCCGCCCTCATTATGGTCATTCAAGTGGTTGTGATCTACAACCTCTACAAACGATAATGTCCATACTTACTTCTAAAATCGGCATAATCTCTCAGGTTCGATGTGATTAACCGCACACAACGACACATTTTTTTCATTTTTTTGCGATGAAACTCAATCCGGCCACTTTGCTGATACTGATTATGTTCGGGTCTTTTGTGATCATTTTGGGCGTCATGATCGCAATCTTTCGCCCCGAACCCACGCGCCAACGTTTAGAAACCACAAAAACGCGCGTCATCAAACAAACCACAGTGACGCGCCCAGATACAATTGCGCAACAAATCACACAAAAAGACACCCTTGCACCACCCAAAGAAACCCAAACCGTCGTCAAAACAACTCAAAAACCAAAACCAGTATCCCCTCAAACATCACCCACTGCGCAAACCAGCAGCCAAGCATATCGCCAGTTACAACAAGAACAAAAGGAAATGGCACTTCTGCGCAAGGAGTTAGAAAAAAGCCTTAAATTAGCCCTAACAGAACAAGGCCAAAAATTGAAACAATTGGCGCGTCGGTGCGAGCCACTAGAACCAGGCGAAGCCGTTCAAATCCTCTTACCCTTAACAGATACCGACTTAGCCACAGTAATCAGCTATATGCAATCTGCCAAAGCCGCACCCATTATTACTTTGCTTAAACGCAATGGGCGCGAAAAAGCAATTTCAAAAATAAAAAACAAATCAAGAGTCTCGAAATAAAACCATTTGTTGATTCTGATTTCTTGATTTGTGATTTCCTTGGAGCTTTTCATGCTGGATATTAACCTGATTAGAGAAAATCCCGAAGCAGTGCGCCAAGCTCTGCTCAAACGTATGGACACCGTTGACTTCACTGAATTGCTTCAGTGGGACAAACAACGCAGAGAATCTATTACCGAAGTAGGTGTTCTACGCGAAACACGCAACAAGGTCTCCGCACAGATTCCCCAAATGAAAAAAGCTGGAGAAGACACAACATCTCTCCAACAAGATATGAAAGAAGTCTCTACCCAGATCAAAACCATCGAAAGCAACTTATCGCAAGTAGAGCAAAACATCCGCGACTTTTTGGTAGGTTTGCCCAACATTCCCGCAGATGATGTCATTGCCGGAGACAAAGATAAAAATGAAGTCGTTCGTACCTGGGGCGAGTTACCCGTCTTCGGTTTTGAACCCAAAGATCATGTCGATCTTGTCACTTCTCTTCGTCTGATTGACTACGAACGGGGTGTCAAAATGGGCGGCACAGGTTTTTGGCTTTATATTGGCGACGGTGCCCGTCTTGAATGGGCCTTGCTCAATTATTTTATTGATCAACACACGCAAGATGGATACGAATTTATTTTGCCCCCACACATTTTAAACGAAGCATGTGGGTATGCTGCTGGGCAATTCCCCAAATTTGCCGACGACGTCTTCCTCCTCAAAAATGACGATGACAAAATCCAGTTCCTATTGCCGACCTCAGAAACGGCACTCATCAACCTTCACAGAGATGAAATTATTCCCGAAGATGAACTTCCCAAAAAATATTTCTCCTATACACCCTGTTACCGCAAAGAAGCCGGCAGCTATCGTGCCCAAGAACGCGGCATGATTCGTGGACACCAATTTAACAAAATAGAAATGTTCCAATACACACGTCCCGAAGATTCTAATGACGCCTTAGAAGAACTCATCGGCAAAGCCGAACGACTCGTGCAGGGTTTAGGTTTGCATCACCAAGTCTCCAAACTGGCCGCCAAAGACGTCAGTGCATCCATGGCCAAAACCTATGATATTGAAGTATGGATCCCGAGCATGAACGAATACAAAGAAGTCAGCTCGGCCTCCAACGCACACGACTATCAGGCCCGTCGCGGTAATATTCGATACAAACGGTCCGACAATGGCAAAAATGCATTTGCACACACCCTCAACGCATCGGGCCTTGCCACCAGCCGACTCATCCCTGCCATTGTAGAGCAATATCAACAAGCCGACGGCAGTGTCATCATCCCCGAAGTATTGCGTCCCTATTTAGGTGGCAAAGCCGTATTTGAACCGAAAGACTAAAATCAGCCCAGCAAATCAAAACAGACCCAAAGCGTTTTACTTTTGATTTAGACCTACTGACTGATAATTATTTTGTCGCTTTATGGGATGCCAGGTTCGGTCTCTTACCCTTTTACTTTTGCCTTTTTCATGCCCGATCCTACCGAAAACCCCAAACTCCGTCGCATTGCCGCGGCTCTCGGTTACGACCCCAGCAAAACAGATGCACCCAAATTGGTGGCCAAAGGGCAGGGTGACATTGCCGACCGAATTATAGCATTGGCCAAAGAGCACAACATTCCCATTCGAGAAGACCGCGATTTGGTCACAGTACTTGCCAAATTAGATCTCGACCAAGAAATCCCATCCGAACTCTACCGCACCATTGCCGAACTCCTCGCATTCGTCTACCGCGCAAATAATCTTTACAAAGATGGCAAATAAAAAGCGTTCGCTGATAATCAGCGAACGCTTTTTATTATCTCAAAATCACAAAAACAGTGAAACAACAAACGTAATGTCATTGCCACACTGGATAAAGGAGTATTCTGCCTCCTGGTTTTCCCTTTTTCCTTTGATTCTCTCCTGCCTTTTACCTATCCCTCCAATACCTTTGCAACCGCATCCATTAAATCCTTGCTCAAAAAAGGTTTCTCCAACGTAGCAACCGCACCCAAAGCCATTGCTACCTTCAAAAAGTCGTAATTTTCTTTTGACCCGTGCGCAGTCATCGCAATAATTTTGGCCTCAGGGTCTATCTCCAACAAATCAGAAATTGTTTCAATGCCCGATTTTTTGGGCATAAACAAATCTGTTAATACCAAATCTGCATACTGCGCTTGATATTGTTCTACACCTTCTTCGCCATTGAAGGCCTCCCGCACATGATGGCCTTCTTTTTCCAGCATTGCACGAATAACTCCGCGTATTTCTGGACTGTCTTCAATCACCAAAATATCAACCAAGTCGATTCCCTCCCATTTGAAACCTCGACAAGCAGAAAATAGCGTGTGATATGCCAGCATACAAGTTTTTTAATTAATGTGCTTCCAGCCAATTATTACCCATGCCCATCTCCACTTCAATGGGTACAGACATTGGAATGGCATTTTTCATAGCCGCTTCAACCAAAACCTTCACCTCTTCTTCCTCTTCCTTATAAAGATCAAATACCAACTCATCGTGTACTTGAAGCAACATACGCGTCTTCAAATTGCGATTTCGAATTTCATGATACACACGCGTCATCGCAATCTTAATCATATCGGCAGCAGTGCCTTGAATTCGAGAGTTAATCGCATTGCGTTCGGCACCCTTGCGCGTGGTTGCATTGCGCGAATGGATATCGCGCAAATATCTACGTCGCCCCGTAATCGTTTCGACATAACCGTGTTCAAGAGCAAATGCAATGGTCTCATCCATATACGCTTTGGCACCCGGAAATTGATCGAAATATTGCATAATCAATTCATTGGCCTGAGACCGCGACACATCCAACCGCTCGGCCAAACCAAATGCTGAAATACCATAAATAATGCCAAAATTCACCGTCTTGGCCTGACGCCTCATATCATCGGTCACATGATCTTCGCTCAAACCATAAATCTTAACCGCCGTTTCCGTATGAATATCCCGACCCTTTTGAAATGTTTCTATCATCCCGGCATCACCACTGAGCTCTGCTGCAACACGCAATTCAATCTGTGAATAATCAGCCGATAACAACGTATAATTTTCATCACGCGGCACAAATGCCTTGCGGATCTCACGTCCCCTTTCAGTCCGAATAGGGATATTTTGCAAGTTGGGATCATGTGATTGCAAACGCCCCGTTGCCGTTACAGATTGTTCATAGTGTGTATGTATCCGACCCGTGCCCTGAAACACAGTACTGGGCAACGTATCCAAATACGTCGACTTCAACTTGGCATAGGTGCGATATTGCATAATCTGATCCACAACTTCATGCTTATAGGACAGCCGTTGCAACGTTGCCTCATTGGTCTGATACTGCCCCGTCTTTGTCTTTCGTGCATTGGCATCCAACATCAACTTATCAAACAGAACCTCGCCCAACTGCTTGGGTGAATTCAAGTTAAACTCACCATCAGTCTGCTCAAAAATTGTTTTTCGAATATGTTTGATTTCAATTTCTAATTCTTTAGACAAAACCTGAATCACATCCGCATCCATCCGAATGCCTTCATATTCCATATGTGCCAGCACGGGCACCAATGGACACTCCACCTCTTCAAACACACGGGTCTGTCCCATCTCTTCAATCTTGGGCCGAAACATCTCGGCCAATTGAAAGGTGATATCCGCATCCTCTGCCGCATATTCCGCCACCTGCGCCAATGGCACCTCGCGCAGAGTTTTCTGCTTCTTGTCCTTGTCCTTTTCTTTTTCACCAATCAACGATGAAATTTTAATGGGCTGATAAGCCAACAAGGCCTGTGCCAGATAATCCATATTACGCCGCAAATCGGGCGTAGCCACATAAGCAGCCAACATCGTATCAAACAACTTGCCCCCCACCTCAACCCCCTGCCACAACAGCACAGAAATATCAAACTTCAAATTATGACCAATCTTCTCACTGTCCGAATTTTCCAACACACCCCGAAATTCTTCCAATACTTTTTTATTCTCATCCGCATCTTCAGGTATCACCACATAATACCCTGTGTGTGGCGCCCACGAAAATGCAATGCCAATCAATTGACACGTGCGCGGGTTCAAACCCGTCGTTTCTGTATCAAAACAAAACGAAGGCAGTTTTTCCAGATCAGCAATGAGCGCCGCACGCTTTTCTTGTGTGTCCACCAACGTGTACTCATGTTCCACATCGGCAATGGTCTTATACTCATTTGCCACTTCTGCAGTCGGTAACAAGGGTGCTTCCTCACCAAACAACAATGTTTGCTGAGAACCTGCACCAGACAATGTTTGCTGAGGACCCGCGCTAAACTGCCCGCCAAACACACGCTGCCCCAACGTCTCAAACTCCAACTCCGCGAATAACGCTTTCAGCTTTTCAACATCCTTCTCCTTCACTGCCAAATCATCCAACCCAATCGTAACAGGAACCTCAAGCTCAATCGTCACCAACTCCTTCGACAATAACGCCTGTTCGCGATAGGTTTCCACATTCTCCTTCTGCTTGCCCTTTAGCTCATCCACATGATCGAGCAAGCCTTCCACACTGCCATATTGCCCAATCAGCTTTTGCGCCGTCTTGGGCCCAATACCCGGCACCCCAGGTATATTGTCACTGGCATCACCCATCAATCCCAAAACATCAATCACCTGATCCACACGTTCAATTTGCCACTGCTCTAAAATTTCTGCCACACCCAAAACCTCAGCTTTATTGCCGCCTTTCCCAGGTTTGCACATAAACGTATGCTCAGACACCAACTGTGCATAATCTTTGTCTGGTGTCATCATATAAGTCGTAAACCCATCTTCCTCGGCAATGCGAGCCAATGTGCCAATCACATCATCAGCCTCCCAACCCGGCATGCGAACCACAGGCACATTAAACGCCTCACACAATCGAAACACATAAGGGATAGCCGCACTCAAGTCTTCGGGCATGGCTTCACGTTGTGCTTTGTATTCCTTATACATCTTATGCCGATGTGTCGGCTCTGGTGTGTCAAAAACCGCTGCAATATGCGAGGGTTTTTCCGTGTTCAAAATATCCAATAACGTATTTGTCAGCACAAACAGCGTTGATGTATTCATTCCAGTCGACGTCATACGCGGGTTGCGCATCAATGCAAAATGCCCACGATAAATCAACGCCATCCCATCTAACAAATACAGCTTCTTCTCAGACATAAAATCTCCAAAGTCAAGAGGGGCAAGGGTCATACAAGAATAGTCGCGTTTTTTTCGCCTGTCAAGGGGAGGAAGGGTCGATGGGTTGGGTTCCGTGTCTTTCCGTGTTATTTCTGTGTGTTTCCGTGCTCTTCGACGCGAAGAAATTCTCCACGTTTCCAGTACTGTGTTTTAGACGCAACACCCGTTGAATCCAAATAAGTCCACACACCATCGGGTTCACCATCAACATAGGTCACTTCTTTTTCTTTGATGCCACTTTCATACCACCAGGTTGAAAGACCATGCCGACCCCCATTTTCCCAAATGCCTTTATTTCTTATTTGGCCATTTTCATGCCACTCCATCACAACACCTTCTGGTTTGCCATCTTCCCAATCCATTTCACTTCGCTTTTGGCCATTTTCATGCCACTGTACCCAAACACCTGCGCGGTAGTCTTGCTCATATTGCCCAACGGTCTTGGTTTTGCCACTGTCATAAAGCGCCTTAAAGTACCCGTGTCGAATAAATCGCTTACCGTCTTCATCCCAATACACTTGATATTCCGTTTGTCCATCATGAATCACCTCAAGATTGCGCCCACAGGCAGTGCATAGAAAAATCAAGAACAGGGGGACACCCCATTTAAAAAAGAAAAGTGCGCGCTTCACAAGCATTCTCCTTGCTCAGGTCTCGGTGGATTTGTCCACAGCCCGTCCTTGTCTTTGCCACTGACCACCACACCCTTATTATGCCACCCCATATATGCACGCACATCTGCTGTACAATATCGCAACGTAATCCCACACCGGCGCCTGTCCGACGCATTGGCTTCAGACCCGTGCAACAACAAATCATTATGCATCGAAATCTCACCTGCTTTCAATATCACATCAATGGGATCGCCCAATTCCTCAGCATTTGCCACCGTTTGATTCAGCACATTGTTTTCATCATCTTCGCTCAAACGATACGTCAAATGGCCGTACAGATGCGACGTGGGAATAAACCGCATACACGCATTTTCAACATCGGCATCGTCAATGGCCAGCCAAACCGTTACTGTCTTAGACGGCGTCATCGGCCAATAACTCGCGTCTTGATGCCAAGATACACGCTTGCCATCTTTGGGCATCTTGCAAAAATAATGCGCACCCCAACCAATCACATCATCGCCCAAAATGTCCTTTACATAGGCCACGATACGCGGATGGATTAACAAATCATACGCACCCGCATATTTTAAATGCGCCGAACTCAATGAATAACTGTTTCCACCCTCTGATATAACCTTTTCCAACAACGCATCAAAATAACGACGGTGTTCTGCCATTTCCGTCTCATCAAAAACCCGAAATCCTTTCACATAACCAACGGCATTATACGAGGCCAATTGGTCAACCGTCAAAACCTGAGGATCTGCCACCGTGCTGGGATAAAAGGCCAAATCACGTGGCACATCATCTATGGTCTCAATCAGTTGTGAAAACTCTGTTTGACGCTCCATTAAATTTCCTCTACTTTAAAAGATAGTCTTTTGATAGACACCATCTGAATCCATTTGAATCACCCTATATAATCTCTTTAAAACCGCTATCCAAATCGCTGTCAAGTTGGAGATCCACCGTGAGCACGCGCTCCAAAATCACCACCCTCATTTATCTGCTCATCACCTGCTTATTTCTTTCAGCAAGCAGTGCAGCAGATGACAGCGTTGAACGCGACTATTTTAAACGCGCCATCAAACGCGACCCGAGTAACATACAAGCCCACCTCAATTACCAACGCACCCTGCTCAAATCAGGCGATGCCATGGCCTTAAAAGATGAATACCGTGCCCATCTTCACGCACACCCACAAGAAGCGCGCTTCATTTATTTATATGGTCGCCTGCTCGAAAAAGACAGCCAAAAGCGCGCTTATTTCTACCGCGCAATCAAAGCCGATTCCTCTTTCTTTCAAGCCCAATTTGATTTGGGCAAGTTACACTATTATGCAGGTGAATACAACGATGCGATTGTGCGGTATCGCATGGCCACGCGCCTCAAACCCAAATCGGCTCTCATCGACAATCTACTCGGGTTGGCCTACTACCACAGCGGGCACCCCGACCAAGCCATTGGCCAATATCAAAAAGCCATTCAAAATGACGCCACCTATGCAGATGCCTATCTCAATCTTGGCCTGTCCTATTATTACACCGACCAATTTGACAAAGCCATCCAAACCTACACAACAGCACTCCAAAATGCCAAATGGGACAATGACCAACACTTGCTGCACCACAACCTCGGCATGGTCTATCGCAAACAAGGACACATTGACAAAGCTGCCACTGCCTATGGCGAAGCCCTCAAACACAACCCCAAATACGCCGAAGCACACATCAGC
>JBLHJX010000239.1:0-8442 GCA_047619225.1 Candidatus Latescibacterota bacterium | reverse complement strand
ATTTTGTAAAGACACCCCCAATTTGATCTCACCGTCGTGTGTGAATTTGATGGCATTGCCAATCAGATTGACAATGACCTGGCGCAATCGACCAGGGTCTCCGACCAACATATCTGGCACATCACGATCAACATGCCCGACCAAGGCCAACCCTTTATCACGGGCTTGAAATGCAAATGTTTTTAAAATATCACCCACACAATCCCGAAACTTGAAATCGATAAGATCAAGCTTGAGTCTTCCCGCTTCTATCTTTGAAAAATCTAAAATATCATTCACGATGCCCAACAACGCATCTGCCGACGTCTTGACCAACCCCAGATACTCTTTTTGCTCATCGTCCAATTTTGTGTCCATCAACAAACTCGTCATGCCAATAATGCCATTCATGGGTGTTCTAATCTCATGGCTCATATTGGCCAAAAACAAACTCTTTGACAGAGTTGCCGTTTCCGCTTCCTTGCGAAGCACTTCTGACTCTTGCAACATGGATTGAACATCTAATGATAATGATTCAGCCTGCAGCCGAGCCAATTCTCGCTCAGATTCCGATTGCAATTGCTCAGTGATGTCGCGTGCAAAAACACACAAAAAAGACCGTCCTTGAAATCGCAACAACCGAACCATCACTTCAACGGGCAATACACCACCTTGAGGCATGCAAAACTGCGTTCCAAATGTCATAGATCGCCCATCATTGCGGGCCTTTTGATACACTTCGTGTTCATCTCCAAAAGCAGGTTCGATACGTGTAAAAGAATGCCCAACCAAATCTGATCGGTTGCATGCCAACAAAGCACAGGCCGTTTGGTTGGCAAAGAAAATTTGCCCATCTAACCGCACCCATAAAATCGCGTTCGCTGCCTTTTCAATGGTCAATTGCATAAATTGAACCATATCATCAGCAGGCACAGCCCCAATATGTACACCAATTGGCATATTCACCTCAAACTGTATGGTCAAGTATCATAGAAACATCTTCTTTCTCTGCAAGACACATACCAACAAATATATTTTTTAATAATTGCCTCAAAATCAACCTCACAAAGAGATGTACCACCTTCCCATCTCGTCATTTGCCCAATTCAAATCGCTATTTCACACAAAAAAACCTCGAATGACATACACCACTCGAGGTTCACAAATGCATTGCGATGGAAAAAAAGAGGCTTAGAGCTCTAACTTTTTAATACGATATCGCAAAGCATCATGGCCAATGCCCAAATGTTTAGCAGCCTCTGTCTGATTGCCATTGACCAGCTTGAGCGCCCGCACAATGGCAAACTTTTCTAAAGCTTCCAAATCAAGCGGCCAATCCTCACCCGCCAAATCTGGAACACTGTCAAAACTACCAGAACCCAGAAAATCGGGAAAATCGGCCTCCGTTAGACTCTCGCCATCACACAAAATGACTGCGCGTTCAACCAGATTACGCAATTCGCGAATGTTTCCGGGAAAGGGATACGTTCTCAGTTTGGCCTCAACGCCTCGCGTCAAACCCCCGATATTTTTTCCCATGTCTGAAGCAAATTGATTTAAAAAATAATATGCCAACAACAACACATCATCACCACGCTCGCGCAATGGGGGTAACTGGATCGTAAAGACATTGAGACGAAAAAATAGATCTTCACGAAAAGTCTTCTCGCCAATCAGGTGTTTCAAATTTTTATTGGTGGCCGAAATCAACCGAACATCCACAGGAATTTCACGCCCACCACCCACACGACGCACCTGGCGTTCTTCCAAAACGCGCAAAATTTTTGCCTGCGCCGCCAAATTCATATCCCCAATTTCGTCAAGGAACAAAGAGCCTCCATCTGCCAACTCAAACACACCCACTCGAGATTCATGTGCATCGGTAAATGCACCCTTTTCGTGCCCAAAAAGCTCACTTTCTAACAATGTGTCTGGAATAGCTGTACAATTCACGCTCATAAATGTAGCGTCTTTGCGAACACTTTGTTGATGAATCGCATGAGCTACCAACTCTTTTCCCGTACCGCTTTCGCCTTGAATCAATACAGTTGTGCGTTCGGAATTTGCCACTCTGTCAATAAGTGACAACACCTGCTTAATGGCTGTGCTCTCACCCAAAATCTCATATTTCCCCAATGGAGACCCTGAACGCAACAGGGCATCCAAACGTTTTTGAATGCGGTTTTTCTCTTCCCGCATCTCCCGATATATTCTGGTACGTTGCAAGCAGGCCAACAGTTCATCCAAAACCACAGGCTTTCTAAAAAAATCAAACGCGCCATTGCGCAAAGCCTCAACTGCCATATCCACATCGCCATGGCCCGTCATCAAAATCACTTCCGTTTCTTGGCCTTCTTGCACAATGGCATTCAATAAGTCCAAGCCACCCATTCCAGGCATTTTGATATCACTGATAACAATATCGACCCGTTCCGATTGGAAGATTTTCAAACCTTCTTCCCCGTCACGGGCTTCCAAAACGTGATAGCCAACCTTCTCCAAAAAAATCCCAACACTTTTATGGATCACATCCTCATCATCAATCAACAACAATTTTAATGCGGGTTCATTGGTCTGTTTGCTCACTTTGCCCCTCCCCAAGATGAATCACAAAACTCAAGTAAAAAGTTGCCCCTTCTCCAGGATGGTTATCGACCCACAAATCGCCATCTAATGATTGGGCAATCGTACGTGAAATAGATAAACCCAAGCCCGTTCCTTTTCCAACTTCTTTTGATGTAAAAAAAGGTTCGAAAATGCGCGCCACAACCCCCTCAGGGATCCCCCCCCCCGTGTCACGAACAAAAATCTGTATCTTCTGCCCTACCTGTTGGGCGCCCAAATCAACCTTGGGACTCCAATGGGCCAAACGATCTTGCCCATCGCGCTTCATTTGTGCATCCAACGCATGACGGGCATTGGTTAACAAATTGAGCAATACTTGTTCTATTTGCCGAGGGCGTCCATAACACGCTGGAAGATCGTTTGGAATGTCGATAAAAAGCGACATATTCTGTGCTTTAAATTGTGCCCTCATGAGCTTTAGAACATTTTGGACAACATCAGATACAGAGAAGTGTTCATGATGATCTTCATTCTGGCGCCGTGAAAATATACGCATATAATCAATGATTTCGGTCGCCCGATCTACTTGCCCAACAATATCTAAGAGTGTCTCTTTTAATTCGGCCTTATCTAAAACCCAATCATTTTTCAGGCCATAAACCACGCCTTCGGCAAAGGTACGAATACCCGCCAAAGGTTGATTGAGTTCATGCGCCACACCCGCAGACATTTCACCCAAAGATTGTAAACGTTCAGACTGTACAATACCCATTTGCAGTTCGTGCGATTCAACACGCCGAATCAAAATATCGACCAAATCATCCATCAACATTTGTTGCGCAGACACGCGATGTGATTGATCTGAAAAAAGCGTAATGCGCCCGATGTGTCTGTCGCCAATTTTTAAATTGCGCACCAAATAGGCTTCTTGGGGGGCCACAGCATTGCCTGCTGTATAAAATTGTCCCAAGTACTCCAACTCTATCAATGCATCGTTAAAGTGCCCTACTGCATCGGCCAAATGTGCCACCACTTGTTCGGGAAAGTCTGCAACAGAAACCAACGGATTGGTCAACTCCCGAAAATTTGATACCTCTCGTAAATGCCATTGCCGCTCAGAGGCCTCTTCATCTCGCAAAACACGAGCCGTTATCTCTTGCATAAACAAACACACCAACGCTTGAGGGTCCTTTACTTTGCCCAACTCGGCAGCATCTACAGCAAACCCCGTTGCCAAAAAGTACCGTATTTGTCCTGCCACTTCTTCTAACGAAAATCGCATACCCAATTCGTGCTCAGAGTCCCGAAATATTTCAAAAACATCTTTTGGCGACAAGGGGCCAAAATCGAGTTTGGATACCGCATCTTGCAACCTGCGCCCATCAACCCTTTCACCCGCAGAAAAGTGTGCTAAAAAAGCAGGATTCGCCATCCAAATACAACTTTCAGAATCAATCACACAAACCGGAAAGGGAATGTTGTTTAAAATAGAGACACTCAATGCTTGTGCTTGTTCCAAACGCAGTTGCTGATCGACAGCAGACTCTTGAAGCGATACGATCTCCTCTCGAATGCTGCGTTTTTCTACTAAAAAAGAGAAAGCCTCTTCAATTTTGGTATTCAATTCTGAGAATAAAATAGGCTTTGGCAAAAAAGCAAACGCACCCTCATTGACCGCTTTGATGGCCAAATCCATATCACCATATCCCGTAATAATAATCACGGGCACATCGGGTTGCGTTGCCTTCACCGCTTGCAAGACATCAAAGCCAGTCGCACCAGGCATTTGGATATCAGTGAGGACCAAATCAAAAGACTTGGTTTTAAGATCTGCCATGGCCAAATAACCATCTGACACAGCATGTGCGGTATCCCCACGAAAAACGATATACTTTCGCAATGTTTCCAAAACCATAGGGTCGTCATCGGCTACAAGCACATTCATTAAGACCATCCCAAATAGGGTTTACATAAACAGATATTTTGCAATAAAGACAACGGCCAGCACATCTACAATGGGATGCACCGTATCGCCATACCCACCCAGACGTTTGACAATGGGGTAGGATATAAAACCCAAAGCCAAACCATCGGAAATACTAAATGTGAGCGGTATAGCGATGAGCGTCAAAAATGCAGGCAACGCATCGGACACATCTTGCCAATCAATTTTTGTCACCGGCAACATCATCATCACCCCCACCATCACCAGCGCGGGTGATGTGGCAAAAGAGGGTATCGCCTGAATCAGTGGCGTAAAAAATAAGGCCACCAAAAACAACAGCCCCGTCACCACATTGGCAAACCCCGTACGCGCACCCGCCGAAATACCTGAGGCACTTTCAATATAAGTGGTCACAGTTGACGTGCCCAAAATGCCACCACAAACAGAGCCCACAGAATCGGCCATCAATGCCCGATTGGCACGTGGCAATTGCCCTGACTTATCTAAAAACCCCACCCGTTCAGACAGTCCCACAAGCGTGCCCATGGTATCAAAAAGATCTACAAACAAAAAAGCAAAGACCAGCCCAATAAGCTCCACATGAAAAGCGATGGGTAAATTTTCGACCGCCACACCAAACAAATGAACAGGAAAAACAGGCAGGCTCACCAAACCATTAGGCCAGGGCGATACACCAACCACCATCGCCAACGCAGCCACCCCCAAAACACCCAATAAAATTGCCCCATTCACCTTGCGCACCAGCATCACGCCCGTTCCCAAAATACCCAACAACACCAACCCCACAGGCCCAGATCTCACATCACCAAGCGAAACCAATGTCGCCTCATCTGCCACAATCAAACCCGCATTCTTCAATCCTACAAAAGCAATAAACATACCAATACCCGCTGCCGTTGCCCGTTTGAGTGGCTCTGGCACCGCCGTAATAATCACTTCGCGCACCCTAAACAGTGTGAGCAACACAAACAACAAGCCCGATGCCAACACCACCCCCAAAGCCAACTCCCAATGCACCCCCATACCCAAAACCACACCATAAGTAAAAAATGCGTTCAACCCCATGCCAGGCGCCAGTGCAAACGGATAATTGGCCAACACCCCCATCAGCAGCGTCGCAATAGCAGCAGACACGCAGGTTGCAAATACCAACTCACCAAACAGCTCGCCCCCCACAGCATCCGATAAAATGCCCGGGTTCACCACCACGATATACGCCATCGTCATAAAGGTGGTCACCCCACCCATCGTTTCCGTGCTAAAATTGGTATTGCGTTCATCGAATTCGAAAAACCGCGCAATCCTTTCCATATAATCCTTTCGGTTAAAAAACAAAAGCGCGAAGAGCTCAAACCCTGCGCGCCGCGCGCTTAGTGCTCTGCTCACTGTCCAAATGCACCTGCAAACACCAAAAAGTCGCCAAATGCCACAACACCATCGCGATCCAAATCAAAACGCACATCAACCACCAGAGCACCAAATGCCTGAACAAACAAAAGAAAATCAGAGAAAGCCACACGTCCATCACCATCAAAGTCTGCGGATTGCCCAGGAAACCCAGCAAACTGCAACAGCGCGCCCAATGTCGCCTGCGTTATACCGGTCACAAATGTCACATCAACATGTTCTAAAGTATCGGTGCTCATGTTCAAATGCGAGGCAGGGCTGTTGATATATTGAAAAATACCCAAAGCCGGATACCCCGCATCAATAAACGATTGATGGTCAGAACACCGACACCCGCGCGCCGACACAAAGACCTGCCCCCCCACGCCATTTGAAGCTTCAAGCAAAGAATAATCCAAGGCCGTTTGCGCCAGCACACTGCCTTGTGTCACATAAGGATTGATCGTATCAATCGTAAACGCACTGGGAAAAACCGGAGACCGTGTACCAATGGCATCCACCTGCAACATCACCACAATGTCATCGCCATTTTCTCGTGCTTGTTTGGCATAATGATCGCTCCCAATAAGCCCCAATTCTTCTGCCCCCCAAAGTGCAAATTCCACCGTCACATCCACATCCACATCGCGCATCAAGCGTGCAATTTCCAAAAGTGCGGCCATACCCGACGCATTGTCTTCGGCACCGGGTGCCACATCTTGCTCACTTTGAGCGCGGTCTATAGCAATCGAGTCATAATGCGCCCCCAGCACCACTTTTTTGTTGGGAAAAAGAGTGCCACGCTTCGTCGCAATCACATTCCACTGCTTCAAGCCCGAAAGCCTAAAAGAATGATTAAAGTATGTGCGTGCAACATTAACCTCAAACGTATCAAAACGCACAGGATATCCCAAATCAGCCAACCGGTCACCCAACCATACCGAAGCTGCCGCGTTTGAGTCTGAACCCATAAAGCGCGTATCAAATGCCACAATGCGCTGCACATCCCGGTCAATATTCTCAGAAACAACCTGCTGTACCAGGGCCAAAACATCGGTATCCACAGCCCCCTCACTCGTCGTCACACCCAGCAAGCATAAAATCATACAACAAAAGATGCGCATCAAATAACCTCCACATAGAAATAAATATCAATCCGTTACTCATGATAATAAACGTGCCGCGTTCGATGTGTCAACCTCAAAGACCAAACAGCAAGTAAAGCCTTTTTCCTTTGTGCCGATGACATGAGCAGGGAGCATCAAACAGCAAACATCAGGGGGAATTATGTTACTTGTCACCATTGTGTGTTTTTTACTCGCCGGTCTTTATTTTTTTGGACTCGCCGTTCGCCACCTTTGGCTGCTAGAATGGTATCAATTGAACCCTGCCCCTATCCCAGAAGCGCCAAGTGACGAAAAAACAGACAGCGGCCCCAAATTAACCAGATTGGGCCGCCCCATTGTAGAAATCAAACTCAGTGCATAGCCTCTTTCAACGCTTGCATTTGAAAAAAATACACTTAAATTGCAACTCCTTTAGACCATGCGTCATTTAAGTATGCAGAGAGGAGATGCAACCATGAGGGAAGACATCGGCCCCCTGCTTAAACTCTGGCCATACAACCAAGACAACAGCATTCGCAAAATCATCGACGAAGATGGAACGGAAAAAATTCAAGTTCGTGTGGATCAAGGTGCCTTTCAGGGCCTCTTACAAATGGAACTCGACGGACGACCCGACGGACATAAACCCCATCAAAGTCGATTTGTACTCGACCATTTCCAAAACAAGCGCGATCAATACATCCAATCTAATGGCAAAGAGGAAGGGTTTGCGCTTACAAAAGGAAATTGCCGTGAACTCTTTGATGAAAGCAGCCAAATTTATGAACGTTATGTGTTCTTATTACAAATTCAAGATTATGATCGTGTGATTCAAGACACCGAACGCAATATGGATCTGTTTCGATTTGTCAACCGCTATGCAACCGAAAAAAAAGATCGCCTAAACCTCGAAAAATGGTGGCCTTATGTCTTGCGCATCAACGCGATTGCACGGGTAATGATCACCACGCAAAACAAAGACTATGAGTCGGGCATTGCGATTATTCGCGACGTAATGGAAAAAATCGAGGCACTCGAAAAGGTAGATGCTGAAGAATTTTACATCGAAAAAGATCGGTCCGTAAAAGCGCTCAACGAATTGCTTGAACAATTAGAACAAAAACGCCCGCTGACAGAAGCAGAGGAATTAAAAAAAGAATTGCTCGGTGCCATTGAAAATGAAGATTTTGAGCGTGCTGCCCAATTGCGAGATCGCATACACCAAACCGAAGAAAACGATTAAAAAAAAGGGGTTTACCCTCGTTACTGAACAAAACTGCTTGACACCAAAAACCAAAACCCCTACTTTTTGACTCTCATTACTGAACCAGGACTTCAAATAAGTGTTTTATCCTATGAATACAACCATAACCACCGTCATCGTACAAACACACCTCGTAGCAGTCGTAGGTGTAGTAGGCTTACGCGTACAGCGATGGC
>JBLHJX010000238.1:0-8444 GCA_047619225.1 Candidatus Latescibacterota bacterium | reverse complement strand
CAAAGGCATCACCCATCCTTATCTCGTCTTCTTCCCCAATAATGTATGGGGCCTATTTAAACGAGCAGGCTCAGACACCGGTGGCACCGTCAAAAACGAATTGGCATCCTACCGCATAGACCGCCTATTAGAAATCGACCTAATGACCATGGTCGTCCTACGCGACATCACGCTACCCAATGGCAAAACCGTTTCCGGTTCCCTCTCCTACTTTATCCAAGACGCCAAACTGGCCGACAAACTCGGCCTGCGCACCACAGACCAACCCGCCAAACTCATCTTCTTCGACGCCGTCCTTGCCAATGCCGACCGCCATACCGGCAACTGGATGGTACACAACAAAACAGGTGAAGTCTTTGCCATTGACCACAACCGCACCTTTTATCACGACCTCGGCTGGACATGGTGGGATCGTGTGCAATCCATTTCAGATCCCATGTCTATCAACACCTACCACAACCGATTCAAAAACCTACCCGACCAAACCTTCAAAGACGCACTCAAGAACCTCATCACACCCGAACAATACAAAAACTTTCACAATGCGCGCAAAACCATGATCCGTTATTTAGACGCCAAAATGAAATAAGGATTTAAAACATGGCCGAAGAAAACACGTATTGTTGGGTGATGACAAAGAGGCCGCTGAAGCAGGCTTGATGGCCTCGGCAAAATGCATGCTGCAACAAATTGATAGCTGCTTCTATCTACAAGACCCATCAAACAAAAAAAGGGTACTCAATCTAACAAAGAGCTGGAAAACTACACGCATGTTCAGTATACTTAAGTGCGCCATGATACCCAAAACCTGTTTTTACAAAAACCGATACCGGAGGATTCATGAAACTCACACCCGAAGCCTTTGACCGCGCCAAAGCATTTATCCAAAATCAAGCCCGTCCCCTCGAACAAGCCCTATTTACCTACCATTTTGAAAACGGCTCACAAGATGCCGTCCTAAACGAACTCTCCAAATTCCAACACGAAAATGGTGGATTTGGCCACGCCCTCGAACCCGACTGTCGCCTCCCCGCCCCCTCACCTATAACAACCACCATTGCTTTTCAAATCATGCGCGCTATCAACACCCCATCCGATCATCCTCTCATCACCCAAGGCATCCAATATTTCCTCGACACCTATGATGCCCATTATCAACGGTGGCACTGGACACTTGAAGCCATGAACGAATACCCCCGCGCTCCTTGGTGGACATACAACCCAGATGCACTCGGTGAACCCAGTTTTCGCGCCAACCCCGGTGCCGAAATTGTCGGCCACCTCTGGCACTACAACACCCACGTCCCCCAAGACTTCCTTGCCCAACAAACCGAAGCTGCACTTAACCTCCTCGAATCACTCCCCACCGAAATGGAAATGCACGACCTCCTCTGCTGCCTCCCCCTTCTCGAAGCCAACAATCTACCCGATGCAGAACGCATTCAAGTTGGCCTCAAACTCCTACAAGCAGGCCCCGCCATCGTCACCCGCGATCCCAACAAATGGACCACCTACAGCGTCAAACCCCTCTGGCTTGCCCCCTTCCCCACATCCCCCCTCTTCGACGACCTCCAAGACGAAGTACAATTAAACCTCGATCACGAAATCGAAAACCAAAAAGAAGACGGCGCCTGGCACCCCTTCTGGTCTTGGGACAATGAATACACCGAAGCCTGGGAAACCGCCAAAACCGAGTGGAAAGGCGTCCTCACCCTCAAAACCCTCCTCAGCCTGAAAGCCTATGACAGATTCTAAATACGATCTCCCGGCGGCGTGGGCCGTTGTGCAGTTGGTAGGGTTGTGATCGGTCGGATGGGCGGCGTGTGGAACACGAGGCGGGGTGTGGGGACTGCGCGGGCTGGTGAGGGTGGTCTCAGCCCGTAAAAACACTGAAGCACATTTAAAGCCTCACGCAGTGACGGCTTTCTTTGCCTACTTTCTTTAGCTGTTGAAAGAAAGTAGGACGCCGTAGGCAGTTCCAATAACCAAACATTACAATCGCCAAAAAAAAGCCCCTGAGTTCCAAAACTCAGGGGCTTTCCAACACAAGATACGCATCTCTTCTTTCTTCCTACTTCTTTCTTCTTCCTTCTTACCTGCCGTCCATAAACCCACCCATATTCCCAATAAACTGCGGCATCGTATTCCAAATCGTCTCCACCACATAAACCGCATACGTACGCCGCCCATCTTCATTATCATCCCAATTGGGCACAACCTCCCAAATATCTTTAATCGGTTTATCAACCCCCAAAGCAACCTTGTTAAACAGCGGCACCTCACGCCCAAACTGCGCCCGTATAAAATCCTGATGATCCACCCCCATCGCCACCGGCAAATCCACACCATCCAACATATCCAATGTCAACCGACGCTGCACATGTGCCGAAGGATCAATCCCCAATTCAATGACCCGATCTTTCACCGGTGGATACATCAACTGCACATTCGCCTCAATCCCTGCCGACGCACTTTGCACAGACACATCTTTATTCTGTGCGCGAAATGCATATTCTGCCGTCATACTTCTAAAAATATTTCCTGTACATATAAATAAAATTGTTTTCATCCCATTTACCTTTTCTGATCATCTATAAATCCAAGGGACCCCGAAAACCCACCACACACACAAAAGACCCAATCTCCAAAGTACAAGACACATGCTCAAAACCATGCGCGTCTAACAACGCCAAATGCCGCTCCGCAGGCATCCGCCCCGGTTTTTCAGGCGTGCTTAAATCCGCATTCAAAAACAATCCACCTCGTGTTAACGCATTCTTTGCCAAACCATAGACCCGATCTACCGCAACCTCATCTCCCACATCGTGCAACGACTGCATCGACACAATCGCATGCACAGGATCAGGCAACAAATCTTCCCAATCCCCATTCAAATCCACCGCGTGTAACCCTACAATACGTTCTTCAAAAACAGACAACCGCTCCCCTGTAAAATCAAGCAACGATTGCGATGCGTCCAATCCCCGATAGGTAATTCGCAAAGACTCCCGCAACAAAAATTCAGCCAACACGCCTGCACCACAACACAGCTCCACCACATTCGGTTTTAAAAAGGGCACTTGCAATAATTGCGCCCCAATATGTCGCATCACCTCACGTCGCTCTGGCCAACGATCATCCAAACTCTGCGACCAAGCAACCAGTTCCTCGGTGTTTGTAAACTCTCTGGCCATTACACACCATCCCAATTCATTTCCAACCCTAAAACCGTCACAAGTTCTCCCTTATTGCAAACTAAAATGTGATTACACACAATTCCACTCACGCGCTCAATATGTGTCTGATCTCCTCCACAAACCTATCTGCTTGACGCTTGAACCCAAGATCCGTTGGATGTGATCCATCAACCGTATCATCTCCATCTGCTCCCAAAAGCTTCGCACCTTCAAGATAGGAAATACCACTGACACCATCTGCCATCAGTCCTGCGTGGACATCTTGAAACGCTTTGCGACTCGTTTCATTGCGCACCTGCCGCGACACCACAAACCACGCATCGGCATAGCTCCGATCCTCAACCAGTAAAATGGGCGTATCCGGATGTTTCGCGCGCAAAGTCGTCACCAAATGGGCAGCGCGCTCGGTAACGATCTCACCCGTCATATTGGGCAAACAGTCAACGACATAAACATCTGGATTGAGCTCTGCCAAAAAATCGGCCACTTCGGGTTCCATCATCCCCTGTCCAGCAAATCCAAGATTGAGCGTCTCACAGTTCAGCGTTCGCCCTACCCGAGCAACATGGCACGTGCCCGTCCGAGAGGCACTTGCGCCGTGTGTGATCGACGTCCCATAAAACAGCACCGTCTTCCGATCCGGCGCACGCTCGGTAGCCACGATAGACGCCCCTTCCGGAACACCAATCTCGACATTGGACACACCATTATAGAGAGGCAAATACACCGTGCACGACTTCTCCCCTTCCGACATTCCCGAAACCAATGCCGCCTCAACATCTGGCAAAGTCTCCGGACGACCGCTCCCTGCCCATCGAGGCCCATCGGGTGTATCGATATACAAATCAAGACCACTGACCCCACTTGCCGGCATATGCGACAAGGCCAGTCGATCCAGCGTCAGCGTCCATCGCGCGTGAATCTCTTTTGCATCCGTCTTAAACTTCACGCACAGCCCTGCCGAGTGTCGGCTCAGATCCCAGACCACATCCCGAACAACGCCCTCTGCCCGTGCAGGCAACCGATCAAATGGCGCCTTCGTATCTGCCCATCCCTGACCTTCAATGCGCAGATCTCGAATATCTGTCCAAATCATACCGTTCCTCTCATTTCATTAAACGTGCCCATCATTCACCCTTCTTTTCCACATCTAACAAACCACGCCCCCGCATCCAGTCTTCACACCGCACCGTCCAACTGCTCGCCGCTCCCTTGGTCTTGGCCAAACCAAAACCATGCCCACCTTTTTCATATAAATGAAGTTCCACAGGCACGTGATAAGATAACAGTTTCTGATACAGAGTAATCGCCTGCACAGGGGGTGTCGTTGTATCATCACTTGCCCCAGCAATAAATGCAGGCAATGCATTCTCAGCTGTAATATTTTCCACATCCAAATTCCTCAAAGACACATATATCGGCACCAAAAAATTAGGCTGACTTTCCGAATCATTGTTCATCATCAAATTGACAACCAAATTTCCACCAGCCGAAAACCCCATTGCCCCCACCTGATCAGAATCCACACCCCACCCCTCAGATCCTCTTCGAATCACCCGCATCGCTTCCTGTGCATCTTGCAACGCTTCATCCCGGTCCAACCGATACTTCAACACATAAGCCGCCACACCCAACGTATTCAACCAAGCCGCAACCTGATGCCCTTCTTTCTCAATTGCCAAATGATGATACCCACCACCAGGACATACCAAAACGGCCGCCCCCGTAGCCAACTCTCTCGGTGGCAAATGCACTGTCAAAGACGGCTGATGCACTTTCCGCACCCGCTCATTCACCACCTCCTCTTCATTCGTTCGCCCTTCCGTTCCAGGCGCATTTCCCGCCCAAATCGCAATCTCATCACTCGCCTGAACAGAAGGCACTTTCATCATCAATCCAACAAACAAAACGCCTACAAACAAGATCCAACTCATATGCTCCTCCTTATAGTAAACAAACCCTCTCACACCAAACCATCAACGATCCCCGTGATCCAAAAACCAAACCAACATAGACGTATTCCGAAACCGCCAAGAAAACTTACGCGGCGGCCTATTGGCATCATCCCCCATCACCAAAGGCCACAGTCTTTGATATTTTTCCAACAGCTCCAAATCTTTTCCACCCGACAAAAAGTATCCCATGGCCAACATATAACACGCTTCCACATGATGTGGTGGGTTTTCCGGGTTCACACACTTACCCACCCCTGGAGACGCTGCCATATAATACACCCCTTTACCATCAGGAGTAATACCATATGTCGATATAAACTTCGCATACAGCGCCAATGATATAGGTGCACGATCATCCCCTGTCAGAATCCAATACTTCCAAATACTATCCATCAACAAAGCACTCATCCACGGGCTTGTTGTCCACCCAATACCATCCCCATGACTTTCAGCCGTATGCCGCCACGCACCATCCGGATCTTTGCCATCCAACGGCTGTGTCTGCAATGCATATACACCGTCAAAATAGGCTTTGGCCAAATCAAGCAAACGCACATGACCTGTTAATTCATAAACGTGCAAATAGGCTGCCATCCCAAATGCGACATGCCGCTCAGTCCAAAACCCTTCACCACCATACCGAAAAGACTGCCATTGATCCCAAGCTGATAAAGTCAACAATGCAGCCTCTTTAAATCGTGTATCGCCTGTTAACAAATACAACAGTGCTACCCCTTCGGCATACACATATTTATAATCCTTCGGTTTCAAATCAAAAAAACCATCTGCGCCCAAATGAGAAATATATGCCTCGCCCGCTTTTAATGCCGCCAACAAATGTTCACGCTGTCCGTGACGCACATAAATCTTCGCATATGTTGCGGGTCGATCATATAAGTGGGGCGCATACGTCTCCGAGTTTATGTTTATCAAAGAGCCATCAAATTGATCCAACACATGGTCATCATACCAAGTGGCCACTTCGTTTTTAGATGCAGCCACTTGTTGCCAAGCAACCCAACTGTTGCAAAGCCAATCAGGCGGCAACAATGCCAATACTTTTGGGCAATAATACGACGCATCTTCGTCGTCTCTCACAAACTGAGTTTCTGATGTCGGCACTTCCACTTTCCGAGGCAATACACGCGTCTCATCCCAAACCAATGTCCAAGTCTGTGCCATCGTATCGGCAAACGTCATTTCAAACTGCACCAATACAGCGCGCAGCCCAGAATAATCTTTTCCCTGCCAATGTGCCAACGGCTTTGTAAAAATAGGCACTTCTTTCCCGGTGTCATTCAAAGCACGAATAACCATATGCTCAAACAACACATCTGGTGGAAATGGCAAAGCAAACGACACCACATGTGTCCCCATGCCCGCTTCAGGAATCAACGTTACAGATACCCGCTGAGAATCCAACCGAACAGGTTTTGGACGTGCCTTAACAGACAAGTGAACATCCAATGTTTCCACATCAAATGCATGAGTCTTCATAGATAACCCTATTAAAATTGCAAACAAAATCCAACGCATATTACACCTTACGTACCCGCACTTGAATCCACAAAACAATTGGCAAAAACACCACCCACCCCATCACCAATCCCCCACCCAACCCCCAAACACGTTGTCCTAAAAACGTCACCACAATCAACACCGTTAACGAACACATCAACACAGGCACGGTGCGTGCCAAAATCAACAAATCATTCCGTACTTCATAAGCCCCAACCGTTCCAAGCAATGGAAATAACGATGCAAACCCACCCAAGTGATTCTTAATCGTCACCAACAAACCCACAACAACAAAAACAGTCGGCAACTTCTGCCAAAGCGGAAGCGGTGTTCGATAAGGCGGTTTGCTCGGTTTGGGCAATACACGCAATAAAATGAGCCCCAAAGCAAACATCCCCACAGTCGCCATCCAAAACGCAGTATCCGTTTTGGGAACAATACCAACCAACAAACCACCCAGCAGAATATAGACCAACACAGACAAAAAAATCGAAACCACAATGGGCAACTTCACCTTCTCAAACAACAACCACACACAACTCACATACACAAGCATGGTCCCCATCGACAACACATTCGACGCATCCACTGGATTTCCCAAAGACAACACAATCGTCGTAAACGGCAACGGCAAAGACAGTGCCAAACCCTTCCACCGTGGGGATGACAGATACGCCACCGCCATTGCTTGCATGGCCACCACCAACACCAGTGTCACATCCCAAAATCCAAATGAAACATCAATCAAATTATGATATACCCTTGTAATACAACGAAATTGTGAGTATCTTTTTAAAAATTAAAAAATAAAGGAGACCATCGCATGAAACCGTTAGAGCGAATCACATTAGACCCTGCTGTAATGGGCGGAAAACCCTGTATCAGAGGCCTGCGGGTTACTGTTGGCGCTATTGTTGGATTGGTCGCTTCAGGATACACAACAGAAAAAATTCTTGAACTTTATCCATACCTTGAAAAAGAAGATATTTCAGAAGCTTTGTCATACGCAGCCTGGCGTTCTGAAGAATTTGAGGTAACTCTCGTTCGCTCATGAAACTTTTAATTGACATGAATTTTTCGCCCGAATGGTGCAAGGCACTTGAGCATTACCAGTGGGAATCGAAACACTGGTCGCACATCGGTGATCCTGCAGCGCCCGATACAGACATTATGCAGTGGGCAAAAACAAATAACTATATCGTTTTAACACACGACCTGGATTTTGGTACGCTACTGGCAACTACAAATGCTGAAGGCCCAAGTGTGATTCAAGTAAGAACTCAAGATATCACTCCTGACCATCTCGCTCCTTTAATAAATGATGCATTGCATCAGCATCAGTCACTTATTGAGGCTGGCGCTTTGATTACAATAGACGAAGGACGCGCACGAGCACGCGTCCTTCCTTTTCAAACATAGACCCATCTTTAAGTTATCTTATTTCAACCCCTGCCGTGGATTAAGCGACTTTCCAGTCATATTCCCCTTATCCGCTGCATCCGCATTCTTACGCGCCTGAATCGCATTCTTACGCATCTCAGCCACCGATTTGGTCTTCACCCGCGCAGCACCCTGTGTCTTCTTTGTACCCAATCGTTTTTCCGACGCCAATCGCGCTTTTGCTTTTGGAATCGCACCTTTAAATTGCGGCAACCACTTCGCTTGTGCCACCAACAACTCATCCACCATCTGCCACACCTCAGGTGGATTGCACACCGCACCCACCAATGGGTCAAGCATCATCGCTTGTTTGAGCAAATCCACATCCCCATGC
>JBLHJX010000237.1:0-8471 GCA_047619225.1 Candidatus Latescibacterota bacterium | reverse complement strand
ATCATTGGCCCCAATCACCAAACACACATCCGTCTGCGAAAAGGTCGAATTAATCACGCTCATTTCTTTCAATTTGTCATACGGCACTTCGGCTTCGGCCAACAACACATTCATATGCCCTGGCATCCGCCCAGCCACAGGGTGAATGGCATATTCAACCTCTATATTCCGTTTTTCCAATTCATCGGCCAAATCGCGTACCGCATGCTGTGCTTGGGCAACCGCCATCCCATACCCTGGTACAATCACCACCCGACGCGCCGTATCAAAAAGCATGGCCACTTCTTCTGCCGATGTCGACTTAACCTTGCCGGCATACACTTCGTCCGCATCGGCAATCACACCCCCACTGGCCTGCCCACCCCCCACAAACACATTTACCAAAGACCGGTTCATCGCTTTACACATGATCTGCGTCAAAATCAAACCCGATGCTCCCACCAACGATCCTGCAATAATCAACACATTGTTATTCAACACAAAACCCGTCGCAGCAGCCGCCAACCCCGAACACGAATTCAAAAATGCAATCACCACAGGCATATCTGCCCCACCAATGGGCACCACCATCAAAATGCCCGTCAATGAAGCAATACCCACCATCACCCAAAACCAATCGGTATTGTTTGGATCATTAACCAACAATCCACCCACCACCATACTCCCGACCAACAACACCATATTCAACATCTGCTGGCCCGGAAACTTCGGTGCCCCTCGAAACCACTCCACCAGTTTTGTAAACGCAAGCAAACTGCCCCAAAACGTCACGGCACCAATAATACCCGAAGCAGCCGTCGCCACCGTAAATTGCGCCGTTAATACCTGGCCTTTTGAAACACTTTCTAACAAGGTCGCACCCGCTACCAATACCGAAGCCACACCCCCAAAACCATTAAACAAGGCCACCATTTCAGGCATCGCAGTCATGGAAATACGCATCGCCAACACCACCCCAATTAACGACCCTACAATCACACCATAAAGCACATATTCAACACTCACAACCTGCTGATCGAGCAAGGTCACCACCACCGCAATCAACATACCCAACGCACCATACAAATTACCCCGCACAGCCGTACGCGGATGGGTGAGCCCCTTCAGGCCAAAAACAAAAAATATCGACGCAACCAAATACGCAAAATTGATCAAATTTGAATTCATTAATCTCGCCTCTTAAACATGCTCAACATCCGATGTGTAACCAAAAAACCACCCACCACATTAAGCGTCGCAAATACAACAGCCGCCACCCCCAGCCCAGTCGTTAATGCAGTATGCTGAGACCCCGCCGAAAGCACAGCCCCGATAAGCGTAATACCAGAAATCGCATTTGACCCCGACATCAAGGGTGTATGCAATGTCGGTGGAATCTTCGTAATAATCTCAAACCCCACAAACACCGCCAACACAAACACCGTCAACGCTGTCACAAAAATTTCCATAACATCATTCCTTTATCAAAAAACACGCCAACTGCGATCGACCTCAACACCACCTGCATTTGCCCTCTCTTATCTCCTGCTTTTTACTTTTTACTTTCCATCGCCTCTCTAACCTGTTCATTCACCACCTCCCCACCCTGTGTCACCAATGTTCCCCTTACAATCTCGTCTTCCAAATTAATTTTCAATTCACCTTCATCAATCAACAAACCAAGAAAACCTGCCACATTATGAGCAAACATTTGACTGGCATGATAAGGCACAGTCGCTGGCAAATTTGTAGGCCCCATAATGTGAACACCATGCACAACCACCGTTTCATTCGCCTTTGTCAGTTCACAATTGCCACCGCGTTCGGCTGCCAAATCCACAATCACAGACCCCGGTGCCATCGCCTTGACAGCAGCTTCCACAATCAACAACGGAGAGGGTTTGCCCGGAATCGCCGCCGTGCTAATCACCACATTGTTTTCAGCCACCACGCGCCCAAGCGCTTCACGTTCTCGGTCATAAAAGTCCTCAGATTGTGCCCGTGCATATCCCCCAGTACCTTCCGAATCATGCGTATCCATACCCAAATCGACAAACTCGGCACCCAAACTCTCCACCTGCTCGCGTACTGCAGGTCGTACATCATAAGCCGACACCACAGCGCCCAAACGCCTCGATGTTGCAATGGCCTGCAAACCAGCCACACCTGCACCAATCACCAACACACGCGCCGGACGTACCGTGCCCGAGGCGGTCATCAACAACGGAAACATCCGAGGCAAGGTATGCGCTGCCAACAATGCCGCCTTATACCCGGCCACAGTTGCCATCGACGACAAGATGTCCATACTCTGCGCCCGGGTGATGCGTGGAATCAATTCCAAAGCAAACAACACGACCCCTTTTTGTGCGACAACCCGTGTCATATCATGTGCGATCAACGCATCCGCCACCCCAATCACCACCTGCCCTTCACGCATCAAATCGACATCGGCCTGCCCCATATCACCACCAGCGCCGGGCGTTCGCACTTGAAGCACAACATCGGCTTTTTGAAAAACTTCGGCCCGAGAGGACACGACCGTAACACCCCGGTCGGCATACACGGCATCGGGAAATCCTGCAGCGACACCTGCACCGGCTTCCAGAACAAAATCCACCCCTTTACCCATCAATGGCACAGCCATCTCAGGAATCATCGCCACCCGGAATTCGCCCAAAACCGTCTCTTTAACAATCCCTACAACCATAAAAAAATCCTTCGCAAATGCTTTTTACGTTCATCTTCCCAAAATCAGTCCAAACGAGTGCATAATAACAGTTAAGAACAAAATAACGTTCAGTACTTAAAGATACCACACTCACAAAAGCCTGATGTAATTTTTTCTTTTTCCTACATCCCCCGCTTCTTCATCTCCTTCAGCACAATTTCACACTTGAGACACAATGTAAATACCTGGCCCTCAAAATTGGGAACCGTTCCCATTTTCTTTTTGCAAACCCGACACAAAATCGGTGTACTTTTGACCATCGGCCCACGTCTCCATTTTTTAATTCCGGCCTGCCTCTTAACGCTCCAGCTTTTGTAATGCAGCAATCAGTCCTTTAACACGCTCATCCTCTGGCCATCGCAAATACGCCGATTGAATCAACATCTGTGCATCTGCAAGACGGTTCACTTTCATATACAGTTCGCTCAATAACAGCGTTGCACTGTGATGATCAAATGCATATTCAGACAGCAAAACTTCACATTGCCGAATGGCGCGGGTCACTTTTTCCAAATGATAATACACTTTTGCCAACTCAAAACGGGCATCAACATCATCGCTATGAACGGCAAGAACCTTCAGAAAAGCAGCTTCAGACCCAGGCCAGTTCTCGGTTTTGGCATACATCTCTCCAAGGCGTTTCCACAAATCAACTTGCGTCGAATCCAACGCCACAGCACGGGCATAGGCCTCTGCGGCTTCTGCATAACGTTCTTGCTCAGCATATACAATACCCAAATAATTCCAACTGCCTGCATCATCCGCCTTTAATTCAGCCAATTGTTCAAAAGCCTTCAACGCCTCCTGATACTGCCCTTGTTTGCGATACCCCACACCCAGGTTATAATATACCTTAGCACTCCGGTTCCCGTCATCTATTGCCGCCAAAAACAATGTCACATCATTTTTCCAATCTGCATTTCGCACACCCGTGCGCACACCCAATGCCCCAAGCAACACGACCAATCCCACCACCAAATACGGTCGATGTTCCCCCACATAAAAACGCGACGCCACAGCTCCAACAAACAGAGCCATACCCACCATAGGCAAATACAACAACCGCTCACCCAAAATGGTACCAATGACCACAACAAAGTTGGAAACGGGTGCAAAAGCCACCATAAAAAACAACGCGCCTAACACACCCGATAAAAAACGTCGGCGAAAAAGCCACATCACCACCACACCCCCCAACCCCACCATCACAAAAAAAGGCCCCCAAGCCAAGGGATCAAATGCCGATGTCACCACAGGAATTTCACCATAAGAATAATCAGGCATCAACCACAACGGAAAAACCAACAAACGCAAATAAATCCCCGTTGCGGCCAATAATGTCAGCCACCGCGATAAACCTTCTAAATGGGGCAAAGGATTGTCAAATTCGGCAGGTGGTACAGGTAAAAAAACAGCCCCAACCACTTGTGTTCGAACAAACAAAAAAAGACCGATCAATCCCACATAGGGCACGTAACGCGGCAACCCCGTCTTTAAAAACCCAAGCACCCCGTGAGACCAACGCCCCCGATGTATCCATACCCAATCATACACCACCAAAAGCCCCACCAAACACGCTGCATTCTCTTTGCTACACATGGCTAAAAATGATGCCACCAAAGACACGCCATACAACCCATTTAAACCCTGCCCCGTATTTACACCCGAGCGAACATACAACAAACACGCCACCAACACCCAAAACGCCGACAACACCTCAGCCCGCCCCACAATACCATTCACAGCTTCTGTTTGGACAGGGTGCAATGCAAAAAACAAAGCCACAAACAAACCCAAAGGCACACGAAACAAATGCTTCGTCAACAAATACACCAACAAGGTATTCAACACATGCAACAACACATTGACAACGTGATACCCAAACGGATCAAATCCATGCACCGCATAATTCAATGCCAAACTCAATGTCGTCAACGGGCGATAAAGCCCCGCATGCTCCCGGTTAGGCCAATAAGGAACCGAAAAAATATGCCCGATATCCAACGTTAACACAGATGAATTGTCTTCTACAATCGCATGATCATCAAACGAAAACCCATTGCCCAACGAATTGGCATATACCAACAAAGGCACCACCAACACCCACAAAATAGGCTTCCGCATCCAATTATAAATCATAAACACCACTTCTTTCTTCTACCTGCCCTTAAGCCTCCAAAACCATCCGCAACAATGCCATGCGAATATGCACCCCGTTTTTCGCTTGTCTAAAATAGGCCGCCCGAGGGTCTGAATCCACCGCCGGATCAATTTCATCTACCCGGGGCAATGGGTGCATCACAATCGCATCTTTCGACAACACATCCATCACCTTTTGATCAATAATATATTTACCACGCGCTTTTTCATAGTCTTCAATACGGTCGCCAAACCGCTCTTTTTGAATACGCGTTTGATAAACCACATCCACGTCACTCACCACCTTCAGCAAATCTTCATCTTCTTCAAACGAGATCTGATTTTCCACCAAATGTTCCTTAATATCATCTTTCATACGCACCACGCTCGGCGCAACAAAATACAGCTTCACATTGTCATATTTGGCCAACAAATACGCCAAAGATCGCGCCGTCCGGCCATTGGCCAAATCGCCTACCAAAGCCACTTTAATCCCATCCAGACGACCCAACTCTTTTTGAATGGTATAAATATCCAACAAAGCCTGAGTAGGATGTTGCCCCGGCCCATCACCCGCATTAATAATGGGCACCGATGCCACCTCAGCCGCCCGCCGGGCCGCCCCACTTTCAAAGTGTCGCATCACAATCACATCCGAATAGCCTTCGACAATCCGAATCGTGTCTTCCAACGTCTCACCCTTAGCCGCCGAAGAGAATTCACGCGCACTTTCTGTTGTAATCACCTCACCGCCCAACCGATACATAGCCGATTCAAAAGACAACCGGGTGCGGGTGCTCGGTTCATAAAACAAAGATGCCATAATGCGCCGGTTCAAAATGCTCGACCCATATCGACTCACCACTTCTTCCATCTCTTTGGTCGTTGCAAAAATCTCACCCATCAACTCTCGGCTAAACTGTTGTGCTTCAAGAACGTGAAAAAGCCTGTCCATGCCTACCTCCTATGAACCAACAAAACATAAAACGGTGATGTCTCTTCCCTTTTGCCTTTTACCTCAAAAAAAAACGCCCCACCAAGGAGCGCCTATCAAGCCACAGAAAAATATACCAAATAATGAAAACCCAAAATATCACATATCGAATAGGGCGAAATCTTTTTCACCGTTCACCTTTCACATCTATCGGTTTTTATGCCATTTTCATTCAGTCAGAATATAGAGCGTGCCCACATTTCAATCAAGGATAAAATACGGTTGACGGAACATACAAATCCTGATATCTTAAGAAAACATTCAGCAGACGTATTCAACGTAACTGGCGAGCAGCGTGGATCTAACCACGAGGGAGCGTTGAATGAATACCAAAGCCGATCGCCTGGGCTAATGACATTTTATAAGCCTGGGCTATTTTTATGCCCAAAACGCACCTCGAGGAGGTCTCATATGTCTTCACCACTTGCCCAATACCTCTCACAGAATCCCAACCCCAATGCCGGGTTTATTGCCTATCTGGCGTCTTTAGAACAAGTTGCATCGGTCTCACCCGAAATTTCAAGAAGCATCATCGCCGAATTGGCCGACCAACGCAGCAACCTCAAAATGATCGCCAGCGAAAACTATTGCTCCTTGCCCACCCAGTTGGCCATGGGCAACCTGCTCACCGACAAATATGCCGAAGGCATTCCCGATCACAGATTTTATGCCGGTTGTGACAACGTAGACGACATTGAGAAACGTGCCGCCAAACTCGCTTGTGATCTCTTTGGTGCCCATCATGCCTACGTACAACCCCACTCCGGTGCCGATGCCAACATGGTCGCCTTTTGGGCCATTCTTTCAGCCCGCGTGCAAGATCCCCATCTTGCGAAAATGGGCAAAAAGAGCGTGTTCGATATGTCTGATAGCGAATGGGCCGAACTCCGTGCGTCCTTGGGCAATCAGCGTCTTTTAGGTTTAGACCTCGCCTCAGGCGGCCACCTCACCCACGGATACCGCGTCAACGTTTCAGGCCGTATGTTTGAATCTCACGCCTATACCGTCAACAAAGAGACTGGCCTTTTAGACTATGATCAAATTCGCGCACAAGCCAAAGAAGTCAAACCCCTCATTCTCTTGGCAGGGTATAGCGCCTACCCGCGCAAAGTTAACTTCCGCATATTCAAAGAAATTGCCGACGAAGTCGGTGCGGTGTTTATGGTCGATATGGCCCACTTTGCAGGTCTTGTCGCAGGCAAAGTCTTCACCGGAGACTTCGATCCTGTTGCTCATGCAGACATTGTCACCACCACCACCCACAAGACATTGCGCGGCCCACGTGGGGGCATGGTTTTATGCACCGAAGAATTTGCCGAACACGTCGACAAAGGATGCCCGATGGTGCTGGGTGGCCCCTTGCCTCATGTAATGGCCGCCAAAGCCATTTCATTTCAAGAAGCCCTTTCTACCGAGTTTCAAACTTATGCCGCCAGAATCGTCGAAAACTGTCAAACCCTGGCCCAATCGTGCATCGACGAAGGACTCACCGTACTTACGGGTGGTACCGACAACCACCTGATGCAAATTGACGTGCGGCCCTTCGATCTCACGGGTCTCCAATGTGAAGCCGTCTTGCGCGAAGCCCGCATCACCCTCAACAAAAACACCATCCCCTTCGACACCAACGGCCCTTGGTTTGCCAGCGGATTGCGCCTGGGCACACCCGGCCTCACCACATTGGGTATGGGTGCTGAAGAGATGCAAGAAATCGGGTTCATTCTCAGCAACGTCCTAAAACATACCCGCGCATTGAAACTCACCAAAGGCAAACAAGCGGGCCAACTCAGCAAACGCGGATACAAATCCAGTGAAGAAGCCCTCAAAAATGCCCAAAGCCGCGTAACAGCACTCTTAAACCGCTTCCCACTCTATCCCGAAATTGATCTTGAATATCTCCAACAAGCATTCGCATAAACCCATCCATCACCCTTGCAAAAGCCCCGTTTCTTTTTTTGAGAAACGGGGCTTTTGCTTGCAGGTTGGATTCCGCTTTATTAGAGAAACCCCAAACAAAACAACCCATTAAATAATCTGTTGGTAATCCATCCTAATTCCGTTATTTTGCCAAAAGTCAAATGTTCGCATACAAATATACAATTCCCTCGATCCCCGAACGCTGTTTCGGGGATCGGGAAGTTACCTGTCATAACAGTTTTGAATCAAACTTAAAAACATGATGGGGAAAAACATATACCCTCACGGTTTATATCGATCAACTTTTCCCATGAATGAGGCCGTTTCCTGTTTCTTAACGGGTGAACCCGAAACGGCTCGCTTGGTCCTTAGAGAATTGGTGAATTCAACGATTGGATTCGAGCTATTGGCTGAAAAATTAGATAAATCAAGCAAGAGTGTTCACCGTATGTTATCCCTAAAGGGTAACCCCACAATGGATAATCTTACGAGCATTTTTTCCGTTCTTCAGGACAAGCTTGATTTCAATATTGAGGTTAAACTTTCTCCCCATAATAAACGAGTGAAACAGACAGCCTGATTATCCCTAAAAATCAAAACCATAAAAGGCCATGCCGATGGAATCACACATCGATGCAGACTATTTAGACGCCGATAAATATGACCAATACTACGGGCCATACGCGCAACTTCCAGATTGGCTGATCGAAC
>JBLHJX010000236.1:0-8518 GCA_047619225.1 Candidatus Latescibacterota bacterium | reverse complement strand
TTGTTTTTTGTTTGAAACCTCCACCATAACCGCGGCACACTTAAAAAACGCCCCCCGCTTTTCTGTTTGATGGTCTGTTTGCTTAACCTGCGAGAATGTTGACGTTGGTGCCAATGGCTGCAGCTGTAGATGTGGTGCTTCGAGAGGCCGAGCTTTGTGCTTGTTGTGCGCGAAGGCGCTCTTGACGAATGCCTTGTTGGGTTTGTTGAAGTTCGCGTGATAGTTGTCGCTCTTGTGTTTGTAACTCGCGGACCTCATTGCGGCTTTCTGTTTGTACCGCTGACCGTTGGTTTTCTGCTGCCCGTTCGGTGATTTGAGCCGTTTCCTGGGTGGTTTGTTGGAGTTGCCGTGTGCCATCACGTGTGAGGCCCCGCGCAATTTCACCTGCGTCGTCTCGTAAGCTTTCACGAATTTCTTGCGTGGTGTTTGCCCGACTGATGTCTTCAGCGGTTGGCCGTTCTGTTGGTTGTGTTGCTGTTGGTGCTTGGATTGTTATTGGTGTATCAACCGCTGGCAATGTTTGGGTTTCTTTGAGTTGTTGGCCAACGGCACGGCCTTGGGGTTGTGGCCCATTGCTTGCCAAAAATCGGGCGCGGGCTTCTACGCGGTTTGTCAGGCCATTGGCAGATTGTTGGTCGCGTGTGCTGTTATTTGTTTGTGGAATCACACCACTGGCAACAGCTCGGAGCCGTGCAAAACCACTTAATTGTTGTTCTATAATTGGATTTGCTGGCGTAGGGTTGAGGCGACCTGGTCGTTCGATGTTATCATCTGCTCGGGTACGTGTGGCACCCACACCGGGGGGTGTTTGTAGCCTAGATTGGATATTGGAGCGATTGTTTGTTTGTTGTTCCGTTTGTTCTACAACGTTCTGTGTTTGTTGTTCGGCAGAACCCGTATTATTGGTTTGTGTGGCACGAGAATCTTGTAACCGTTGTGAAGTTTGTTGGCCCGATTGTGTACGCACCAAAAGGGTCTCACGTACACGCGTTGTTGTTTGTTGCGTGTCGTTTGACCCTCGGGTCTGTTCTATTTGTGCGCGTTGGGTTGTATTTGTCTCAACGCGTTCGTTCGCCTGAATGGATCGGGACCGGATCTGTTGAAGATTCGCACTCGCCACTCGATTAGACGAAAACCGAGATGTAAAGACTGGCATCGCTACTCGTCTCCAGGTTTTTTGCTCGGAGTATCAAAAACCTGATGTTTCACACAGGGTGCCCAAACCCGCGTGGTGAAACTGACTTTGGTAACGTTTCTACTGTTCTTACTCTAAAAGATAACATGTTAAAAAACAGGTGTCAAGCCTCTATTTTATCTTCTGAGCATGAACCAAACAGGGCTTGACCAAGCGATTTCACCATCTTCTTGGGTAATGCGCAGATAATAATAACATGTGAGCCCGCCGCCTCGCAGATTACGTGGTAGGGCAATGCGGGTAAGGTCTTGTTGGTCAACCCAATCAAAGTGGATGTCTAACCCATCGCCGCGATAGGTACATATTTCTGTGTTGTTGCGAATGACTTCAATGCGATCTATGGGCGCGGTGCCAAAGACGCGTGCAGAAATGCGTCTTTCACGCAGGGTTGTTTCATCGTCGGCACTGACTTCAACCAATCGACCCATTGGGTGACCGTTCATGGCTACGTCGAGTAATATGCGGGCACCGGTGGTGGCATAACAGCGGCGTTCTCTTAAGGCGGCAAAGAGATCGTTTTGGTCTAATGAATCGGAAAATACGGCCGTAAGACCTGCGGGGTATCCTCGGTTCGCTTCGGCGCGGCGTGCATCTCGCCCAATGCCGTAGCGGCTGTTGCTGCCGGCGGAAAAACCGGCAATGATGCCTTGTGCCAAAACGGCTTGTGCTGTGCGGTCTGGGTGGCGATCTAAACGAATGTCTGGGCGGTGTGCGCCCCAATTTTCGCGATTGCCCCAAGAAGAATAAATTTCTAACAGGTGAGAGGGCAACATTTCATCGCTGTTGGCATCGGGCAATGAAAAACGCAAAAATCCCGAGCTGGGTTGCCCCACTCCTTCTCGAACTTCTTCTGTTTGGAAATGGAAAGAGGCTTTTTGGTGGGTGAGCGCTGCGCCCACATTGAGTGTGAAATCAAGTTCTGTTTGCACGGTTGTTTCGGCAGGCAAACAGGCATGTAGGTCGCCCCAAAAAGGTGCTGGCTGGCCAACGATAATGGGGTTGCTAACCCCCGTGGCATTGCTGTCTGATTCGCTTACTTTGAGTCTAACAACCCCATGTGAACGATCTGATAAACCCACATCGAGTGTGACGCCTTCACCTGTGGTGTCTTCGTTGCGTTGTGATGCGGGAATCAACACACCTTCTGCATCGGTTTCAACGCGGAACCATCCGCGCCATCCGATACACCGGTTGTTGATATCATCGCGCCCTATGACCCGTAAGGCCAGTGGTGTGCCTGGGTGGCCACCTGAAGGTGCGATAACTTCTAATTGGGTGAGTTTGTTGGCCGTGATGGTTAAGACTGGATTTTGACGTATTGGAAGATAATTTGTTTCTGCTTGTGTTCGAATTTGGACTGTGAAAGAAACGATGCCAGAAAAAGTAGGTGCAAAAGCTTGGGACTCACCTGCGCCATAAAGGAGTTGGAACGATTCACCATTGCGAATGGGCGCGTGTTCTATGATGAGGTAAAGCCCTGTATCACTGTTAAAATCTTCTGTTGTTTCGCCGGGTACCCGCCCAACAGATAGGGCAAACTGGGCTTCGGTTTTTTTTTCGGAAATGGTAACAAAACCTGGTGCATTGGGGTTGTCTATTTGTGGTGGTGTGAATCCTTGGGGTATTTCGATATGAATGACATCACCCAAACCAAGGCCGTTTTCACCGGCGGTAAAAGTGAGTGCCCAACGGCCCGGTTGGTTGATGCAGGCAGCGGTATCGGGGGATACGGTGACGGAACCATCGGCGAAAGTTGCGTTGTTCATAAGAAACCTAAGTTATGAGTTTGGAACATGTATCGTTATGTGGTTAAGTATACGACGCGGTTTCTGCGCAGTCAAGAAGGCAGAGAGGGAGTAAAAAGTAAAAAGTAAAAAGTATAAAAAAATGCGCTCGGTCAAAAGACCGTGCGCGTTTTGCATCGCCTAGGAGGGATTGGGCGTATGCGGGCCCTGCGCTGGGAAATTAAAGGTGGTACCTATTGGCTAAAACCAGCAGCAAAGGTGAGAAAGTCGCTAAAACCAATTGTGCCATCGCTGTCGAGGTCAAATACGGGATTAAAGTTTGATGACGCTGAAGTTTTGCCAAATGCAGCGGCGAAGTTTAAAAAGTCGGCAAAGTTAATGGCGCCGTTGTTGTCGAAGTCACCTTTGTTGCCGGTGGTACCTGTCGCATCTTCTGAACTGCCGTGTAGCGTGAGGGTGCGCAGCAGGACGCCTTCTTCAATTGAAAATTTGATGGCTGTTACAGTTTCGCCCTGGTGCGCGGCTTCGGGTTCATCGGCGGTGACGGTGAGGTAGCCTTGCAGGGTATAGTTTCCATCGGGCATGGCGGTCAATGCAGTTAGGGGTACATTTTCATGCACGACTAAGGAATCGCCGGGTGACAACATTTGGGCATGAAGTGCATCATCAAATTCACGATCTTGAGACCAGCGCCAGAGTTCGCCCGTGGGGCCTTTGAGGATGAATTCAAATTGTTGGCCAGATCGGAACAATAAGGGGATGGCTTCGGTGGTGGTGTTGATGATGCGATAGGTGATTTGGGCTGTTTCTGTATCAAAGGTGGCATCCATATTGACGATGAGTCGGGTGGAAATGGGCTCAACGGGCAAGGAAATGGGTGGCACGGGTTGTGGTGTTTCGCCCAACCAGAAGCGCATTTTGGCTTCGGTGTCGTCTTGATCTAATTCTCCGATAGATGTCATGTAGGCTCGAATGACGTAGACACCGTCTTTGGCTTCGGGTATTGTATTGAGGTCTATTTGCTCTTCAAAGGCAAATGTATCACGCGGGGCCAAAGTGAGGTCGCCCATTTCAGCCGTGAACAAACGTGCCCAAGACCAGCCCCATACGGGTCCGTCGGGTGCGTTGAGCACGATGTCGTAGCGTTGGCCCGAGTTGAAATTGAGCACGATGGTTGAATCTGATGTGTTGGTGAGTTTGTAAGACACTGTTACGGTCTCACCTGATTTGTAAAACTCACGGTCGGTTTGTACACTGGCCGATAGTGGGCTGGGGAGGCCCGGTGTGGGCAGTACCCAACCGTCGATGGCAAATTTGACCAAGGCTTCGGTTTCTTCACGGCCCACTTGGCCGCCTTGATCGGTGCTGACTGCTAAAAAACCGGTGAGCAAAAAACTGGGATTGTTTTGTACCCAGGCATCTTCAAGCATAAAATTGGTTTCGATTTCAAAGGTTTCTTCGGTTTTGAGCGTTTGCGTACTGAAAGCTTGAATGAAGGATTTGTCTTGTGACCATGTCCAAACACGACCCCGTTGCCCGTCTAAAGTGAGATCATATTGTTGGCCACTTGGAAATGATAGGGTGAGATCTTGCCCGCTGATGTTGGTGAGGCGATAGCGCACAGAGATTTTATCTCCAGCACGATAAGACTGGCGGTCGGTGGCTAACTCGGCAACAAAGTGGTTGTTGACCATTTCGTGAGCGTTGGTATACCCATCGGTTTCTTGCCGTTTGAGCACAATGTCCATGTGGTTTTCACCTGCATTCAGCGTGATGTTTTGTGCGTGAAGCGCAAATCCTTCAGCGCGTACTGTGAGGGTGTGGTTCCCTGCTTTGGCACGTATTTCAAAGGTGCCACTGCGCGTGGTCCATGTGGCGGATGCTACGCCACCGAAGGGGGTATCGGATTGGATGTTTTCTGACAGGGATACCAGCGTTGCCACAGGTGCGCCTGTTTCATCGGTGATTGTTCCTGTGAGTATAGCAAGGGATGGATCTGCGACAATTTGCACGGGTAATGAAATGGCGGTTTGTTCGCTTAAGATGGTGCTTTCTTTGGATGTGGGCATAAAAGCTTGTAGGGTATAATTGCCCGCTGATAGAAATTCGTGTTCTAAACCGAGTCGTGCCAAAAAGCTTTGGGATTCACCGGATTTTAATGTGAGCGTTGTTTGCCCAAAAATAAACGATCTGTTGGCAGACCATGTCCAAGCGGTTTCACCTTGTTCATTTTGCAGATAGAAGTCGTATTGTTGGCCAGAGTCAAAGTTGAATGTGGTTTCGGTTTCTTGTGCCGTGACGCGATATTGAATTTGGATGAGGTCACCTTGTATGTAGGATGCTTTTAAGGTACCGAGTTCATATCGCACGCCATTTTGTTCGACAGATGTACGGTTTTCATAGTCTTCGATAGGCCGGTCGGGCTCTGGTTCTGGAAATGGCAGTGGAATGGGTTCGATGACCACAGTGGAATCACCGGGTTCTGATGTACCCGATTGCACAGAGTCGACAAAAGTGATGAGGTCATAGGTTTGCGGGCCAGCAAATGTGATCTCGGACCATTTAAGCAAACCAAAGCCGGGGGCAAACCACATTTCTGTGACGCCTGCATCGGCCAGTTGCGGATTGGGTTTGACAGCTAAATGAAGCACGTTGCCAAATTGGCCATAGGGCACTTCAAGACGTGCCGTGCGACTGATGACTGTAACCACAGAACCGCTGAGTAAGTTGTCGGCATCGCTCGTGATGGTCCAGGATGCGCCTTCTTCGGCATTGAGGTCTAAGAATTGGTATTCACCCGTGTCGGTGATGGCCATGATTTTGCCGTCGCTGGTTTTACGCACGCGCATGTTGCCTTGAAATCCTTCCCAAAGATACGTGAAAGGGGGATCGATGCGTTCAATGCCACTTAGGCCGATTCTACGGGTCGACTTAATGGGGCTGCCCGCGTATTCCCAAATGATTCCGGGGCGTGTGGGGAAGAGGTCGGCTAAGTCGAAGATAGGTATGGGTGGCATGTGAGAATCGATGATGATGGGTTCAACTTGCTCGGTGTTTGACTCCGTTGTTTGTGCCAGCACCGCTGCGACTGGTGTTAGCAAAATGATCCAGAGTGTAAAAAAATATTTAAACATACCCAGTTTCCTTTCAATCCCATCCCGTGTAACGACGATTGTCGCCTGTTTGTGTGTTGGTCTGCACTTGTTACGGTAAGAGGAATTGCAATTGTTGTGCCAATATACGGATATTTGTGTAAGTTGTTTTAAATAAATGGTTTGTGTGTTTTGTCGTTGTTTGTGGAGGTGCGCTTCCTCAGTTTTCTGAAGACAGGTGTATCAAATTTTATATATTTTTTGCTTCTGGTTCTCAATTTTCCGTGAAAAGGATGGTTATGGTTTCGGCTATTTTGTTGATGCATTGCCCCGATCAAAAGGGGTTGGTGGCTGCGGTGACGGATTTTCTTTATCGACATTCGGGTAATATTTTGCATTTGGATCAGCATGTGGATATACAAACACGCACTTTTTTTATGCGTGTCGAGTGGGATTTGAAAGGTTTTGGTGTCGATCGCTCGAACATTGCGGAGCTGTTTCAGGTGGATATTGCCGAGCGATTTGGGATGCATTGGCATTTGCACTTTTCTGATGATGTACCTCGCGTGGCACTTTTTGTGTCTAAGCTGTCGCATTGTTTGCACGATGTGTTGGCGCGCTGGCAATCGGGACAGTGGCAAGTTGAGATTCCTGTGGTGATTAGCAATCACAAAGATATGGAAGAGGTGGTAACGCGTTTTGGGCTGTCATATTATTATCTTCCCATTACCAAAAAGAATAAGGTGGAACAGGAACGGAGACAACTTGAATTGTTGAAAGATCACCAGGTTGAGTTGGTGGTGCTTGCGCGGTATATGCAAATTTTGTCTGCCGATTTTTTGGCACACTATCCTGAGCGGGTGATTAATATTCACCACTCGTTTTTGCCTGCATTTCCGGGGGCGCGGCCTTATCATGCGGCGCAAGAACGGGGTGTGAAAATTATTGGGGCAACGAGCCATTATGTGACGGCAGATTTGGATGCAGGGCCTATTATTGAGCAAGATGTGGCACGGGTGAATCATCGAGATACGGTCGATGATATGGTGCGTAAGGGACAAGACTTGGAGAAGGTGGTGCTTGCGCGGGCGATTTGGTACCATTTGAACAGGCGTGTGTTGGTGTATGGTAATCGGACGGTGGTATTTTCTTGATTGCGTATTGGGTCTTTATGCGCTATATACGAAGGACAAAACAAAGAAGATAATGAACTCGGGCGAAGGGATTGGTCTATGCGGATTTTGTATCTTGATTTGGATGCTTTGAACCCCACACATTTGGGGTGTTATGGGTATCATCGTAATACATCGCCGACTATTGATAAGATTGCATCTGAAGGGGTTCGGTTTAATCAGGTGTATACGACCGATGCGCCTTGTTTGCCTTCTCGTACGGCGTTTTATTCGGGGCAGTTTGGTATTCACTCGGGTGTGGTTGGGCATGGCGGAACGGCTTCTGAACGGCGGAACAATGGGTCTGAGCGTGGGTTTGCAGATCAGCTTGCACGCCAGGGTTTGGCGGGTTCTTTGCAGCGGCAAGGGTTTAAGACGTCGATGATTAGCCCATTTGGACAACGGCATGCGGCGTGGCATTTTTATGCGGGTTTTAATGAGATTTTTAATACGGGCAAAAATGGTGCTGAGTCGGCAGAAGAAGTGACACCGGTGGTGGAGAAGTGGTTGGCGGATAATGCGTCGGATGACAATTGGTATTTGCATATTAATTATTGGGATATTCACACGCCCTACCGGGCGCCCGAAAGTTATGGTGAACCCTTTGCGGATGACCCGTTGCCCGAGTGGTTGACCGAAGATTTATTGGAAGCACACAAAAAACTTGTGGGGCCACACACGGCGCAAGATATTATGATGTGGAACGACCGTGTCAACCCTCGGTACCCCCGCCACCCGGGGCGGTTGGATAATATGAAGGATTTGCGCCGGATGATTGATGGGTATGATACGGCCATTCGATATGTGGATGATCAGATTGCTGTGATTATGAAGATTTTGGAAGAGAAAGGTGTGTTGGACGATACTGCGATTGTGATCAGTGCTGATCATGGTGAGAATATGGGTGAGTTGGGCATTTATGGCGAGCATGGTACTGCCGATCAGGCCACGTGTCATATACCATTGATTATCAAATGGCCAGATGGACAGTCGGGTGTTGTGGATGAGGGTTTGCACTATAATGTTGATATGGCTCCGACGTTGGCGGATTTGTTGGGTGGTGAACGGCAAGATTTGTGGGATGGCAAAAGTTTTGCACAGACTGTGACAGCAGGTACAGACAGTGGACGTAGCGAATTGATTTTGAGCCAGTGTGCGCATGTGTGCCAGCGGGCCGTGCGGTTTGACCATTGGATGTATATTCGCACCTATCACGATGGGTATCGGTTGTATCCCAAGGAGATGTTGTTTGATTTGGATGCCGACCCGCGTGAGTTAAATGATGTGGCGAGCGATCACCCCGATGTGTGCCGC
>JBLHJX010000235.1:0-8601 GCA_047619225.1 Candidatus Latescibacterota bacterium | reverse complement strand
ACACAGCGGGTCGGTTCTGACCTCTCCAAAGAGTTTCCCTCCACAGTCCACGAAGTGCCCATGCTGAGCTTGAACAACACCTATTCAGAAGACGAACTGCGCGACTTTGAAGATCGCATTCGCAAAGACTTGCCCAGTGAAGACTTGCAATATGTTGCCGAACTCAAGATTGACGGCGTCGCCCTAAGCCTCACCTATGAAAACGGCCTGCTCGTGCGCGGTGTCACCCGAGGCGATGGGGTACAAGGCGAAGACATCACGACCAATGTCAAAACCATTCAATCTATTCCCATTCGCCTACACGAACCCATCGACCATTGTGAAATTCGGGGTGAAGTTTACCTCAATCACAAAACCTTCGATGCCCTAAATGAGCAACGCGAACAAGAGGGCGAAAATCCCTTTGCCAACCCACGCAATGCCACTGCAGGCTCGCTCAAATTGCAAGATCCAAGACTGGTGGCTCAGCGCCGCCTCAGTTTCTTTGCCTACTTTTTACGTTCAAAAAATCACGCACAAGAAACCCACGCACAAAATCTCGACTTCATTGAAAAACTTGGCTTGTCTGTCAACCCCAACCGGGCCACCTGCAACGACATAGAAGACATTCTCAAATACGCCCGTCACTGGCAAGAACAACGCCCCCATCTGCCTTATGATATTGATGGCATTGTTATCAAACTCAATACCGTCGCCCAACAAGACAAACTCGGTGCCACCGCCAAAACACCGCGTTGGGCGATTTCTTACAAATACTCAGCCGAACAAGCCGAAACCAAACTCAACCAAATCACATTGCAAATTGGGCGCACGGGTGTCATTACCCCGGTAGCCAACCTCGACCCCGTTCTCCTTGCTGGCACCACAGTGAGCCGTGCCACCCTACACAATGCCGAAGAACTCGAACGCAAAGACATTCGCGAAGGTGACACCGTCATTCTCGAAAAAGGCGGCGACGTCATCCCCAAAGTCGTGCGCGTGGTCACCACCAAACGTCCTCTCAATTCCAAACCCTTTGAATTTCCCCTAAACTGTCCCGCCTGCAACACGCCTCTGGTCAAAGATGAAACCGAAGTGGCCATTCGCTGTGTCAACACCCGCTGCGAAGCCCAACTCAAAGGCAACATTCGCCACTTTGCCTCGCGCACGGCCCTTGACATTGAAGGCCTTGGCACGGCCCTCGTGGAACAACTTGTCGACAACAAACTCGTGCAAGATGTCGGCGATCTTTACACCCTCACCTTCGAACAACTGTCCGATCTCGAACGAATGGCCGAAAAATCTGCCCAAAACGTGCGCGACGCCCTTGAAGCCAGCAAGCAACAACCCTTTCATCGTGTACTCTTTGCCTTAGGCATCCGCCATATTGGAGCTACAGTTGCCCGCGCTTTGGCCGACAACTTCCACACCATTGATAAACTACGCGAAACCCCTCCCGAAGACATTGAAGCCGTGCACGAAATTGGTGCTGCAATCGCCCAAAGCATCCACGACCATCTCAACATCCAAGACAACTGGGCCGTCATTGAAAAACTCCGCTCCGCTGGCGTCACACTCGAAGCCGAAGCCCCCAAAGAAACAGGCCCCAGACCCCTCGACGGAAAAATCGTTGTCGTCACGGGCACCCTCTCACGCTGGGGCCGCCAACAAATACAAGACCTCGTCCGCACACTCGGTGGCAAACCCACCGCCAGTGTCAGCAAAAAAACGGATCTTGTGATTATTGGCGAAAATGCAGGCTCTAAGAAGGATAAAGCGGAAGAATTGGGGATAGAGATTCTTGAAGAAGAAGCCTTCGCCAAACTTATTGGCCAATAACTTGATTCATAAAAACGGCTTTTTACTTGACAGAAATCTGCCCTTTTGTTACTCTACATCCCACTGAGGTGGGGCCATAGCTCAGCTGGGAGAGCGCATGACTGGCAGTCATGAGGTCAGGGGTTCGATCCCCCTTGGCTCCACCATTTTAATACGAATAAAATCAAGGGCTTACGATTAATATATCGTAAGCCCTTTTTGTATCTTATGGCAGCTATTAAACCCATCTTCCAGAAATTGCAATTGCGTCTTCGCTCAAAAACAAAACACGTCGCACCTTTGCAAATTTACAGAAAATAAAAGAAGCCCCGCGAGTGTTATAACCACGGGGCTTCTTCTGTTTGAAAGGTGGCTGAGATCCCTTATCCAGCCAAAGCAAGTATCGTAAAATTGATGTTGTATAATCAAGAATAAGATGACTGATTATTTCAACGCCTCCATCCTTCCCCATTCAATGCGCTGTCCAACCCCCATCAACAGACATCGCGTGCCCAGTCACAAAGGATGCCGCATCGGAGCAAAGCCAAACAACCGCTTCTGCCACCTCCTCTGGCGTGCCAACACGGCCCATAGGTTCTTTTGCCAACATACGCGCTTTGGCCTCAGGGTCTTCTAACCTGCCTTCAATCATTGGCGTTTGGATATAACCCGGACAAACTGCATTGACGCGAATGCCCTGATTGGCATATTCTAAAGCCGCCGTCTTGGTAATGCCCACCACACCGTGTTTACTCGCCACATATCCCGACAAATTTTCCACACCCACCAAACCCAATGCAGAAGCGGCGTTCACTATCGCCCCGTTTCCCTGTTTCAGCATCTGACGCAGTTCATACTTCATACATAACCAAACCCCTTTGAGATTCACAGCAATCACTTGATCCCAATTTTCTTCGGGATATTCGTGCGTGGGGCCAATCGCCTCCAAATGTGCCCGAACCGCTGCCGCATTGTTAAAACCACAATCGAGACGCCCAAAGTGTTTGACCGTATATTGTACCATCGCCTCAACATCAACCGCCTGTGAAACATCTGCCCGAACAAAAATCGCCTCGCCACCCGCGGCCTCAATAAGATCAACCGTTTCCATACCTCCGACCTCATCCACATCGGCAACTGCAACTTTTGCACCCTCTCGAACAAATGCCAATGCCGTGGTCCGCCCGATACCAGAACTGCCACCAGTTACAAGCATCACCTTATTTTTCAATAGCATACGTCACACATCCCTCTTCAACTTCTTAAAAACCGACACGTAATTACTCTATGATACACCATTTTCAATTGAAATACCAATACAACTGGGCCCCTTACCAGCTCCAAGACATCTGGTGCCACAGTTTACCAAAAGGGGAGTAGACGATCAAAAGCGATAGAGAAAATACGGAATGGCGTTGCACCCTGTAGAAGACCGGGTCTTTATGAATTTGACAAGATGCCCGATTTCCTGTAATTTTTACGTTGGTGCTAATCCCCATTCAACAACTGTAATAGGAGGTCGTATGATTAGCAAACGCAATGAAGCGATTGCCAAAGAACGCGAAGATCGTTATAAACTGATTCAGAAGGCCAGTGCTGGCGACGAGAAGGCGCGTAAGTTGCTGGAGGGTCCTCCCTATTCAATGAAAGTCTACACCCCAGAGGAACGCAAAGCTTATGAAAAAGAATCATAAGCCTTTTCCGCGGGAAAAGATTTGTTTGGGAAGCTGCAATTGAACGCGTCAAAAAAAATGCCTTATCAAATAATAAGACATTTACATACACTGGTTTAAAGATCTGTTCAGTTTCGCCATTTCAGTATTAAAATAAAAATGGACAGTCGCATTTTATGCGGCTGTCCATTTTTGTGTACGGGTATTCTGCGTTATTCGCCTTCTTCATCACGCATCGTTATTGGCGGTTTACGCAGAAAAACTATTTCGCTCTTCGATTTCTACGTCCGAACTTAGGCGCAGATTCGGGCTGTGTTGTCGCCTGAGGCCGTGCAGTGTTTTGTTTGCGCGGGGAGGATGATCTGCCATTTCCCCTGCGTTGTGCGGGGGCACTGACAACATTGCCACTTTTGCGCATTTCGGCGATGGCACTTGAACGGTAGGGATGATCTTCTACCTGTGTCAGGCGAACGCGGGTTAGTCTTTCGATACCGTTGAGCAACCCAACTTCTTCGGCGTCACAAAACGACAACGCAGTACCTTCGGTTCCGGCACGCGCGGTGCGACCAATGCGGTGAACATAACTCTCGGGTTCATGAGGCAATTCATAGTTGATCACGTGCGAAATGCCATCCACATCAATGCCACGAGCGATAATATCGGTACCTACAAGCACTTTGATATGCCCACTGTGAAAAGCCGACAGGGCCTTTTGACGTGCATTCTGCGTTTTGTTAGAATGAATAGCATCGGCAGCAATGCCCTGCTTGGACAAATGCTGCATCAGGCGATTGGCCAGATGTTTTGTGCGCGTGAAGACCAGTGCTCTCAGCACACCCTTGTCCTTTAAAATGTCGGATAAAAGGGCACGTTTGTTTTTCTTTTCAACAAAAAGCACCTGCTGCGCAATCTTAGATGGCACAGAAACCGTGGGTGTAACATCAACGGTGACCGGTGTTTTTAGCATTTGGTTGGCAAGACGGGCAATGTCAGGAGACATCGTTGCTGAGAAGAGCAGCGTCTGTCGGTGGGTGGGCAACTGAGCCGCGATCTTTTTTACATCGGGCAAAAAACCCATATCCAGCATGCGATCGGCTTCGTCGAGAACGAAAGTTTCAACTTCCTGAAGACGAACGTGACCCTGATTAAAAAGATCGAGCAAACGCCCAGGTGTTGCGACAAGAATATCGGGATGTTGCCGAAGTGCTTTAATTTGCGCGCCAGCAGATACACCACCCAACACGACGGCTGTACGCATTGGCAAATGACGCCCATAGGTGCGCAGGCTTTCGTCTATTTGGAGTGCCAGTTCACGGGTAGGTGTTAAAATGAGTGTGCGAATGCGCCTGGAGCCATTTGGCTTTTTTGCCTGAAGCATGTGCAAGATCGGAAGCGAAAATGCAGCCGTTTTGCCCGTGCCCGTTTGTGCAACGGCAATCAAATCTTTGCCAGACAGCACTTCGGGAATGGCTTGTTCTTGGACAGGTGTGGGGGTGTGATATCCTTCATCAGATAATGCACGAAGGATAGAGTTGTGAAGCAAGAGACTACTAAAGGATTGTTGCATATGTTCCAGTCTTGGTATTCTCCGAGATAGAAGACGGCAGATGCTCGGGGAAACACTCAAAACAGGTTTTGGAGGCCGAGATTTGACGCAGGAAATCTGAGGAGGGTTGTTGTTGCGTGGATTACATTCTAAGCAAATATACAGCAAAAGTGAAATAATACTAACCCTTTTCATTAAGAAAGTTGGTAAGGGTCAGTAAAAATAACCTTTTGCGCTTGTGAATTGTAGGTTGTATTTTAGGGCATTGGATCCCAGATCGCTGTTTTCTTTCACTCAGGTTGTGACGAACAGCGGTCAGCGACGGCAATCAGCATTTGCCCACCACCAGATGCAAAACACATCACGATAGGCCTAAAGGGCACTCTGTAGCGTTTTCAAGTCACATATTGGATATAAAAAGGGGTTAAAAGTGAAAATCACACGTATAACAGCAACACCCATACGCGTGCCTCGCCCTCAGCAATTTACCAGCAGTTTGGGGCGCAGTTCTGAAAGCGAAAATGCCGTTGTCGAAATTGAAACAGACGAAGGCATAACTGGCCTGGGAGAAATATGCAGCATTTGGGACCGCAAAGGACGAGGCCAAGCCGAAGACATCAATGACCTGCTTGCACAAGTACTCATCGGGCACGACCCCTTTTGCATCGCCCAAATTCACACCCTTATGGACGGCCTATTACACCGCTCTTATCCTGCAAAAGCCGGCATAGATATGGCCCTCTACGACATTGTGGGCAAGGCGCTCAACACACCGGTCTACAATTTATTGGGTGGACAGGTGCGCGACAAGGTCCTCCTCAGTCACTCTTTATCGATGGGCGAACCCGCGCAAATTTCAGAAATGGCCGCATCCTTGGTCTCCAAGGGATACAAAACCATCAAAGCCAAAATCGGCCAAAACCAAAAAGCCGACGTGGAAACCGTATCTGCCATTCGAGATCGCATTGGTTACGATGTGACTCTGCGTGTGGATGCCAACATGGGGTGGGCCAATGCCAAAGAAGCCGTGCGCAACATTAAAACACTGGAACCATTCCACATTGAATTGGTGGAACAGCCCTTACATTATAGCGACCTCGTGGGCCTACATCACGTAAGGGAACACGTTGACACACCCATTATGGCCGACGAAAGTGTGTGGACACCTTCCGATGCAATGGCCTGCATCCGCGCCGAAGCCGTTGATGTATTCAACGTCTATGTCGCTGAGGCCGGTGGCATTTTTCCAGCCACCCAGATTTTCGCCATTGCCGAAGCCGCACGTCTCCCTTGCATCATTGGCAGTATGCCCGAGCTTGGAATTGGCACCGCTGCCCAAGCCCACCTCGCCTTTGCAATGCGCAACTTGGGGTATGCAAGCGATGTCAATGGCTTCATCTATCACGCCGACGATATTATTAATGAAACCTTTCAAATCAACGACGGGTATTTGAGTCCCCCATCGGGACCCGGCTTAGGTGTTACGCTCAACCGTGATAAAATTGAACAATATTGCTTCTGATCGAACTATTCGGTCACTTGGGCAATGCGCCCAAGCTCTGGTTGCTTGACTTTTTAAAATGATGTGACTTATTACAAAACAGCAGCCCACGAACTTTCAATCACAAACCTTGAGGAGAAGACAATGAACGCCAAGGAACGGTATTTCTGGGATCTCAACGGTCATCTCGTCATCCCAAACGTTCTCACCCCAGAAGAAGTCAAAGCGGCAAACGACGCATTGGATTACCTTGCCGACAGATGCGCCAACGGCACAGACGAAGAAGCCGATTTCTTGCGCGAAACCGCTCAACCCCGTTGGGATGGAGACACACTTGTGCGCACCCGCAACAACGCACCCTTTCTGCTCAAACTCAAGTCACCCTACTGCGATCCATTTCGAAAAATGATTGTCCATGCTCAAATTGTGTCTCGCCTCCAAGTCATGTGTGGCAAAGGTTTTCGCCTCGATCACGGCCCACAATTTATCGGGGGCCTCAAAGGCACCCCACGTCATGCACTCCATGGCGCAGGTGAACCACACCGACCCTATGTCGCCTACCACAACCAAAACGGCCACACCCACGTTGGCGGTGTGACAGTAACCTATAACCTCGCCGATGCAGGCCCCGACGACGGTGGATTTGCGTGTGTGCCCGGAAGCCACAAATCGCGCTACCCCATGCCCGATGGCGTGCGCACAATGGAAAACGACATGGGTGTGGTTGCCAAACCCAATGTCAAAGCAGGCGACGTGCTCTTTTTTATGGACGGCGCACAGACCCACGGTGCCCGCCCCTGGATGGCTGATCATGGACGCCGTGCCATCTTAATTAAATACGCCAGCCGAACCGTCACACGCCAAGGTGCATCCTTAGATTGCCTCCAACCCGAAAAATATTGGGATATAGATATCGTCGACGGTATGACACCCGAACAACGCGCCGTCATGTATGGCCCGGCCTCTGCACCCAGGACCAGCGACCTTAAGCTCAATATCGATGAAAAGGGAAACGTCTACGTCGATAACGCATAAGTTTTGCCAAATCATTCACGCAAAAGCCCCCATACACAATCGTATGGGGGCTTTTGCATGCTGTTATAAGAAGATCATCCTGATCGGGACCTGATGAGACAAAACAACCATCGGATACTTCGAATCCAATTGGCCAAATAGCCTCTAAACCCTACCTATACCTGCATCTTTCGAAACGATTAAAAGTTGACATCCCAGCATTGATAACGTATTTTAATTTTCATAAATAAAACTCCCAAAAACTTGTAAAATAAAGTGTTACGAAATGAGACAGCTACAATTCGCGCTTATCTTTTTCTTGCTTTTGGCCCCGTTGTCTATCTCCCCAACCTCAGCACAAATGAATGACCTCACATTTGCGCAAAACGAGGACCTGGCCGAGCTTGAAGAACTCATGCAAATTCTCGATGAAGAAACCACCGTAGCCACCAAAACCAAACTCAACAGCGATTATGTGCCCGGAATGGTCACCGTGCTCCAAGGCAGAGACTTAGAAGCGTTGGGCATTGCCACTGTTTGGGAGGCCCTGTCGTTGGTGCCCGGCATGTAAACTTATCGCAACCCGCAGGGTGATCCATTTGTCACCGTACGCGGTTTGCCCTTCCCCTTTAACTCTGGCAACATCAAAATCCTCATCAACTCTATTGCCATGAGTCGCGAAACCTCGGCAACAAATCCATCGGTCCTCCTCTTGCCCGTTGAGCAAGTGGAGCGCATTGAAATCATTCGCGGGCCAGGTTCTTCTGTTTATGGTGACTTTGCATTTGTAGGACGGGTCAACATCATTACCCAAAAAGACGAGATCAGTGCCTTTGTGAGCGTTGCAGACCGTGAACGCTACGCCGCCGGAGGTCAAGTTTCGGCAGGCAATGAAACCCTGCGATTTGACGCAAACATTGCCGGGTGGACCAGCGACAACGGCGAAGGCCCCATTAACAACCAAGGCGAAGAGCAACGCCACAGTGCCATTGCCTCTTTGGCACTCAGAAACACCACCTTCTCCTACCAAATTTTCGACCGCGAATACATGACCGACCAGAGTGTTAAAA
>JBLHJX010000234.1:0-8691 GCA_047619225.1 Candidatus Latescibacterota bacterium | reverse complement strand
GCATCCCAGCACACAACGGTTTTTGGTTTGCATGGGCAACCTTTTGGCAAAATACAGGTATCTACTAAAATTTCCTGCTTAGGCAGGAACGGGGTGCGGGGTGGCAAACCCGGCTGGCCAGTCCGCGCCTCAAAAATAAACCTGCAACAACGGTGTGGGTAAAAAGCACCCATCGGCAAACCCGGCTGGCCGATGGATGCTTAAAAAACGGCGGACATTGTAAGATATGTTATCCTTCACAAAAGGGCGGAAGCCAATAACGGCCTCCGCCCTCTTAAATTGGGAAACTAACATGAAACACGTTTATACACCCACTCACAGTCATATTCAGAATCAACCCATCTTTGCATTTTGGTACTTTGCACTGCTTCTACTCTTACCCACACAAACGCTTCACGCAGGTGCCTGGACTTTGCCCAAAGGCCAGGTTTGGACCAAAATCACAGGCTTAACCCAATCCACGCAAGAAGAATATGTTGCAGTCGGTGGTTCAGGCCGTGAGCCCGATATTGCACGGCTCTACGAACCAGGCGAACGAGGCCGCTACCGAGAAAACGGACACTACCAATCCAAAGCGTTTTTCTTAGATTTCTTCTATGGTGTCACCAATCGTTTCGATGTCGGTTTACAAGTTCCCTTCTTTCGCCAAACATTTGAAAATGTCGGGTTTAGACCTTCTAATACAGCCTCTGGTTTTAGTGACATTCGCGTATTCACCAAATTCAATGTCGTACAAAAACCATTTATCGGCACCCTAAAATTAGGCGCCAAAGTGCCCACTGGAAAATTTGAAAATCAAGATGGCATCATCCCTGTTGGCGAAGGACAATGGGATTTTGATTTTATCACGCAATTAGGGCGTTCTTTTTGGCCTCTGCCTATTTACACCAATCTCGATATTGGATATCGGCTTCGACTCAAAAATGATACCATCAACCGTGACCCAGGAAATGAATGGTTTTTCCACGCCGAGATCGGTTATCAACCCAAAGTAAAAATACGCTTGGCTCTCAAGGTCGAAGGCATTCAGGGCAATCCGTCGCGTGTTTTTAACATCGAACTTCCCCGCGATATTAAACGCATTACATATCTCTCACCAACCCTCTTAGTCGGTCCATATCAAAATGTAGCTTTTGAAACAACTGTCCGCATCTCTGCGGGCGGGCGAAATTTTCCGGCAGGTCATATGTGGGTTGTGGGTATTTCTTACGCAGGCCACCTTTTTTAATCCATCTTTATGCCATCGTTTTGCCAACCCTCAAAAAAAAGTGTGAGATCTCATGCATCTAATCCCACAAGAAAAGATCCTGAAAATCTTTCGGATCTTTGGGTGCATCACCATACTCGGTGTGCATGATCGCCTATCTGGGGAGATCTACTGGCCAATCAGACAAATCCATCTTGGTGTATCTGAGTATTACTAATAGCCACAGAGGCTTGCTGTGCAAAAGTACTCAGTGCTACAATATTTTCTTCCGAGACTACCCCGTTTCACCCTATCTGATCCACCTCAATAACACCCAAAAGATCATCAGCTTCAAGTGATTGACTCAACACGTCTAAGTTGGCAGGTACATCATCAACTGCCAAAATCTTCGAACCGGTTAAATCGATTTGTGGTTTGTTCATCGCAACTCTCTTTTCGCTTTTTCTAGTTCTTCTGCTTCTCTCTGCGCTTCAGCTTTTTCGATTTGAAATTGCACTGTATAGGCTTGTCTTAAGGTTTGTATGACATCATTACATCGACGAACCTGGTAAATTGCAATGCTCACGCCGGCCAAAATAATCCAAGCAACAGGCACAACGCCACCTCCATGCAACACCTCTGCCCACAACAGACTAAACAAAGTATAGAGCAACATAAGAGATATTGAGGATAAAATAATATAAATCCACAACCGTTTTTGGCGCTGATAGCTACGGATCAATTGTCGCAATGCCTGTGACGCTTTTTCGGGCACCTGCAAGACGTCGGCACGAAACCCTGGAATGGGCAATTTAGCCAAAATCTGCTTCAGGATCCTGAACATGCGATCAACCTTTTAACAAATAATTAAAAACCAGCCACGTGACCCCACCCCCTACTGCACCACCCCAAAAAACTTGCAAAGGCGTATGTGCCTGAATAACCACACGCGACCACGAAACAAGAACTGGCAATGGTAAGACCCAAAATGTCGTCAGACCATTATAAATACCCAGCATGGCCCATCCACCCCAGACGCCTGCCGCATGCAAACTCACTTTGATACGTTGGGTTAATACAAACATTAAAAATGCCTGCACGACATAACACCCCATAACTGCAATAACCGGGCGAGGTGCGCCCAAAACGACCAATAGACCAAGCCCAATACCGCAACTGGCCAGTGCAAATAGCAACAGCTTAACACGTTTTTTGCGTTCGGGCACAAAAAGGCTGGGGACAACGCCCTTACAATATAAGTAAACCACTGGCCCCATTGGCAACAGAATACCAAAAACCACAAATACGGTTAAACAGACCACAAAAACGTTGAGAGACGGTAAACAGTCATATAAAATCCCCAAAAAAATACAAGCGACAATAAACAATGGGTTGAATACCTGAGACACGCGATAAGCGAAATGCTGTAAGATCGGTCCATTCATACGCTCAATATATATATATGCGCACAAAAGGTCATCTCAAAAAAAGACAAAAAAAACACTAAAGGAGATTTCATACAAGCCGATACTTAGACTAAGTAATACAAAGATACACCAAGTAGGCTTTTGAGATTGTTACTGAAATTCTACCGGACACAGCAAATAACTCAAAAGCAGAAGGGCCCCACCCCTCGCCGACATAAAAATCGGCACAACAAGGCAAGGATGCCTACGCTTCAAGAATAACAAGGAGGTTTAGCAATGCCACTTCGGGTAAACACGAACATAACCGCTATCAACACCAGGCGGCAGCTCATGATTAACAATAGGGAGTTGTCGACGCGAATTGAACGCCTCTCGTCCGGGTTGCGTATCAATCGTGCTGCAGACGACGCCGCTGGGCTCTCGGTTTCGGAAGGAATGAGAGCAGAACTTGTCGGCCTTAAACAGGCTGCCAGAAATGCAGAACACGGCACCAATCTGATTCAAACAGCAGAAGGTGCACTCAACGAAGTCAGTGCCATTCTTATTCGAATGCGCGAACTTTCAGTACAAGCAGCTTCATCGACCCTCAACGACAACAACCGATCGGCACTCAATGCCGAGGTTGTCCAGTTGGTCGCTGAAGTTGACCGCATCGCCAGCGCAACAAGCTACAACAATACGTCTCTTTTGAGTGGCCTTGGAAACAGTGTATCAAAAGATATTACAGTATCTACATCACTGGCCTCAAATACCACGGGCGTCGTTGATGCATCCATCACAGGTGCGGCATCAGGTACCTATACATTTATAGACAACTCCGCTACAGACAGTCAAATTACGTTGGGCAATGGCGTTACCACACAGACCATAGACATTGGTACAGCCCTCGACACCGACGCTGCAACAGGCGCGGTAGTGGCCACCAGCAGCAGCATTGTGGCCAACTTTGACCGCTTGGGCATCCAGTTAACACTTACTGGCGCGCGCAATGCAAACCAATTTACACCCGCAAGTGATGGGTATCGCGATGGGGAATTAGATGGATTGGTTCTCCAAGTCGATGCCGGAACTGGCGGTTCATTCCAAATTGGTGCCGACAACACAGCGGTAGACCGTTTTGAGGTCAACATCAGAGATATGAGTGCAACAGGCGCGGCTTTGAACCTTGCCGGCACGTCGGTCAGCACCATTACTTCGGCACGATCCCTCATCGACACGGTTGATTTGGCCATCCAAACCGTGGCCCAACAACGGGGTGACTTAGGTGCCGTTCAAAATCGATTAGGATTTACAATTCGGGCGCTTGAAAACACCATAGAGAACGTTCAGGCCTCAGAATCGACCATTCGCGATGCCGATATGGCAGAAGAGGTATCGCAATTTACACGCGCACAAATACTGGTTCAGGCAAGCACGTCTTTGCTGGCACAAGCCAACGCAATTCCGCAAAACGCCCTCACGCTCCTCCAGTAAGCCAAAAAAACAACTAATGGGCCCGGTGCTTCCCACCGACACCGACCGCCCAACCGTTAGGTGGGTTGTTTTACCCGAAGAGGCCGCAGATAACGAAAGTTATCTGCGGTCTTCTAATGTACACAGCAGCTTGACAAGACCCACACATTACACTATCTTGCCACTGTTATCCACAAATCAATCAAGCACTTAGAGAAAACCCACCCAACATGAACAAATACATGCCTTTGGTGATTTTGGTGGTGCTTGGGCAAACTGTTTTGGCCTATCTATTGGTCAACAATGTGGTTATCTACCGATTGTCTGGCCCTCCTCTGGAAGAACTGCAAGAGGTTGAAGTGGACATTTCGGTAAGTGATAAACCCGAACGTATCTACCGTGACATGGGCGAATTTTTGATTAATCCTGCAGACTCGGTAAATAACCAAGGGTTTCGGTTTATTCAAACCGAAATCACATTGGGGGTTTCTCCGGCCCGTGTTCATGACAAACTTGCCCAACAGAATCTGCATTTGCGCGACACCGTTATACGCGTTCTGTCGGCCAAAAAGCTCGCAGAGCTGGATTCACCAGATGATCGCGAATATATCAAAGATGAGCTTCGATTTGCCTTAAACGAACACCTCGGTGACAGCGAAGAAATCTTACAAATCAACTTTCTCAAATTCATTGTTCAATAGCCCACCAAACTGCCCTTTATGAAACTCCGCACAGTTCTTAGTCAATATCCGACCATAGAATTAAAAAAACTTGCCCAAACACTGGGATTTGAATTGGACCCGCAGGTCAACAAAACGGTCTTAATTGACCACCTGTGCCAGCAATTACCAGTACCTGAGCGCATTTCAGACACGTTAGACACGCTCTCCAAAACACAAAAAAAACTGATTCAAGACATTGCATCTGAAGGGGGGGAACTCTTCGAAGAAGATGCTATTGAAGAACTTGCCAATGGATTTGAACACCGGTTGCGTGCACAAATTGACGAACTGACCACTTTCGGCCTGGTTTTTCGTGACCAAGAAATGCCCGACCACCCCCTAATAGGCATTCCAGATGCCCTGCTCAAGTCCATCCCGATTTCAGCCAAAAATCAGGGCAAGTTGCGCTTGGTGCTCAAATCTGTATCTGTCGGTATATTGCGCAACATCGCCCAAGACCTCCAGCTTTCCATATCTGACACACGGCGCCCCATTCTTATTCGCGCCATCCACCACGCATTGCTTACCCCAGACACGCTCAAAACTTATTTGCAAACCCAATCGGAAGAAAAACGCGCCGTGCTCGACTTTCTCCTTGTTCGCCAAACGGCGACTCGACAAGAAATTACCGAACACCTTGGTGAGAGCGCAAAAAAAGAGCTCGAAGACCTCTTGTGGAAAACGCCCTTTTGTTATAGCCCAACCGATGATCTAAACGACAAAGACGCGCCTTTAGCACTTGCCTCAGACTTGTACCGTGTTTTACAAAAAATAGCAAAAAAACAAGGTGGGCAATTAGAAAGCCAAGTGGATGACCTGCTTGCTGGCCCAACGGCCCCTCCCCAAACAACACAAGACAACACGCGGCATCTTTTCCCCGATTTGGCTACAATTTTAGGGCTTATTGACCGCAAATTGCCTCGTAGGCTCAAACACGGGGGCATTCCCAAAAGTGACTTACGAGACTCTGCGCGTTTTTGCCAAGGTGAAACCGACCCGGGTTATGTTGAATTTTTAATGCTCTTTGTTGAAACAGCAGGCCTTGTCAAACCACGAGGTGACATCTGGCGAACGACACCAGAATGCGGGAAGCGTTTATCTGACATCATCGAAATAAGACAAGCCCTGTTTGCCTTTTGGCAACAGACCGATCGTTGGAATGAATGGTCTACAGATCGAAATGCCTCCAAAAGCAACAAAATGGCAGATTTGATCAGTGTGCGACAAGCCGTTGGTCAGGCACTGATACAAATTGAACCGGGGGAATGGATTACTTACCCGTCATTTTATCACTTTCTAACGCGTGTCTCTGAAACATTCCGTCACATTTCAGAGACACCTTCCAGTGGCCGGAACCTTGCAGCAGGTGGTACAACCGCAGATGAACTCTTGCGTCGGATGCTCAGCGGAGCCCTTGCTTGGATGGGCATTCTGCGCACCGGGTCTCCAGCTGCCTTTGCACAACCGCTACATCGAAGTGACCAAGCCGTCTTTCAGCTCACACCCACAGGCTTGGCGCTTTTAAAACATGAAAACACCGAATCCTTAAAAGAAAATGTCCCCCCACAAAACCCAAATTCTCGCATCGTTATTCAACCCAATTTTGAAGTCCTGGCCCCTCCAGATTTAATGCCCTCTGTTTATATTGAACTGTGTGGGTTATCAGACCTTCAAAACCAAGATGTGATGACCACTTTTGTCATCACCAGAGAAGCGATACAACAAGCACTCAACAGGGGTGAAACCGGCGAGACCATTCGCACATTTTTTTCAACAAACAGCGCCACCGGTTTACCAGACATTGTAGATGCTCTCATTACTGAATGCGAGGGCAAATTTGGCGAAATAGAGTTGTTCCCTGCCATAGGTTTTCTCAAAGTAGAAAAGCCAACCCTCTTAGATGAACTTTATGCACAAAAAAACATTGCACAGGCTTTGGCCCAACGTCTCTCACCTACAATCGCGGCGCTTGACCAAAGCAGTCGGCCAGAAGCCCTATTACAAATCCTGCATCGCCAAGGATATATGCCCAGCCTTCTGGAAAGCCAATCTCCCAATCATGAAAACCGACACCAAATTGTATTCAGTACCACAGAGCTGTCTGACATTGTTGCATTTTTAGAAACAGCACGCGAAGCGATTGAAGCAAAAACCAGCGAACATCTAGAAACAGTCCATCATCTCATACGACGTTTTAAACGTACTTTGCGACAAAGTCCCGATGCACCACGAGAAGAAGCCGCCAGCCGCTACAGCACCTTATTTCAAACCATGTTACACCCACCGCAAAATCGCGAAGATGGCTTAGAAGAACTCCTCCGTTTTACCGGACCTAACCCATCTACCGTGCCCGCAGAAATGAAAGCCATTATCGCCTATGCCATTGACCACCAGCTTTGTGTAGAAATTGCATATGGCAACGATGCAAACGCCCCCAAGCGCATCATTGAGCCCTTTTCAGATGATCATGCCATGCTATATGCCTTTTGCCGGGAACGCAAGGGCGATCGTGTTTTTCGCACCGATAGGATTCACTTTGCGCGCCTAACAGGTGAATATTTTAAAAGAGCGGGTACAACTTGACTTTTAAATCCCGTAAACCTATATTGCCCGAGTATCTGGCGTAAGTTCGCCCCCCGACGAACCCGCTGGGTATATCTGGCCATCAGCGACGCTTGGCAACGCCGAGTGCTGATGGCCCTTCTTTATACCATATCCTTTGTTTACAAATACTTACTTCCCAAAAAAAGGGTATCGACATGGTCCGCTTCACAGCATTTCCTCTCCTCCTTTTTTTCTTCACATTTCCCCTCCAGGCACAAACAACTGGCACCCCCATCTCCATGACGCTCTCGGGTGGATCGGGAACCCTCAATTTAGACTTTGCCAACAACGACTATGAGCTCATCCTCTACTCGGGTCAAACCGATGCAGCAGATACCAACCGCACGTACACTTACACCGTGTCAACTGGTTCAACGCTGAGTTTTCTAAACCCTCCCATTTATCAACCCGCGACATCTCAACGCGATCATTTTGAATATCTCCTTCGCCAAAAAGAACAAGCACTGGCGCAACGGGTCCAAATGACCGGTTGGGTACCCGCCGCACCTAAAATAATCACCCGCCAACAAATTGGCGCTACGCGCACATTCGCATTTGAAAAGTTCGGTGGTGTCACTTCAAATCAAACGGTCACCGCCACATTGGTCGCGACCAATAGTCGCGCAATTGCCTACCTCGACAATGCCCTCCCCTCATCAGAAAAAAACATCAGCACAGCAAACATAGAGACCATGCTCAATGCGTTTAGCAACGACACCTTCAACACCATCACAAATACGTATGGTACCCCCTCTGATGTGGACAGTGACGACAAAGTCATCTTTCTCTTTACACACCTGGTTGACCAAGTCGGAGGCGTTGCAGGTTTTTATTCTTCAGGATCCCTCTTTGCAACAGACCGAGGGGGAGATGGCAACATTGCTGACATGATGTTTATCAGTCCCACACGAGAGCTGGCGTCTTACACATCTTTACTCGCTCACGAATTTCAGCACCTCATCAGCTTCAATCAACACGTACTGATTCAAAACGGAGACGCCGAAGAAACATGGCTAAACGAAGGTTTGTCCCACGTTGCGGAAGACCTCGTTAACGGGCATATCGACGGTGGCAATACAGACTTGGTGTCTGACTTTATGAATGCGCCTGAACAATATGCCCTCACCGGAGATGCCTCCCTCAACTCAGGTATCCGGGGTGCGGCATACCTCTTTGTACGGGGTCTCATGGAATCATTTGGCTCCGATGTGCCAGGGCGATTGGTTAAAACCAACAAAGTAAACATTGCCAATGTAGAAGACATTTCAGGCCAGACCTTCGACGACGTCTACCGCACATT
>JBLHJX010000233.1:0-8713 GCA_047619225.1 Candidatus Latescibacterota bacterium | reverse complement strand
AGACACTGCATTTTGTTTATCAGAACGTTCATCATCAGATGCCATGCCGTCTCCTTTTGCATTAAAAAAATGAAAAACTTACAAAACTATCGGTCGAAGCGAAGAGACCCTTTTGCAATCTTAAACTTAGGTGCACTATGAGTAAACATTATACCAGTAATACCCAACCCCAACCCCGACAACCGATGAAACGATGCCCTAAAAAATCCACTTCATCTCTCAAGCCCTAAAAAACCTCTGGAATCACCTATTGATAATCCATTCAAATGACATTACCTTAGCAAAGAAAGAAGTTCGCCCACTACGATCCGATTAACTGGAGGGCACACACATAGACAGATGCTCAGACGCTATGGAGACATGACCATTTTGAATCCTGGGAGTGTTGGTGCGCCAATGAATCAAAAAGAGAAAAAATGCCAGGCCAATCAAGAAAGTCATCCCATGTGGGCAGAATATGCTATTGTCGAAGCAAGTGATCAAACCCTTCGAACAGAATTCCGTCGCGTACCTATAGATGTCCATTTACTGGTTGAATCAGTCACGGATAGTGACATGCCAAATGCAGACTATTGGTTGTCTGTGCGCTATGGACATGCCATAAAATGAGGATCAAGAAAGCAAACAGCGCGAATTATGCTGTCTCCCTAAGTGTCTAACAGAAACCCCGTCTCTTCTCTTTGAGGTATAAATGAGACTTGACCTTTTCAATGTGATCACGCATCATGGGCGAACACATCACACCCTACCAGACCTCACCAGGAGCTTCCCATGAAAATCACCAACATCGAAATCATTCCAATAGCCCTACCCCTTGCCAAACGCTACGACAACCACCACGGCCAAACGCGGATGTACGACATTGACCAACACGTTGTGATCAAAATTACAACCGACAACGGCATCGTCGGTTACGGCGACTACGAAGACCGCACCGTTATTGCACAATCAGAAATCGAACCCCTCATTGATCGCAACCCCTTTGACTTTATTGGCAACAACTTCAACATGGCCATTGGCATGGCCCTTTACGATGTGATGGGCAAGTATCTTGAAGTACCTGCCTACAAACTCATGGGCCAAAAACTACGCGATGCCGCTCCCGTGTGTGCCTGGACACGCCCCTGTGCCCCAGAAATATTCGCCAACGAAATCCAACGTGCGGCCAATCAAGGCTATCGCATTTTCAAAATGCACACCGATGCAAAATGGGACATCATTGAACAAACCAAAGCCGCCGCCGATGTGGCCCCCGACGGTTTCAAATTGCACTGGGACTTTAACCACAACCGCACAATGGCCACAGTGCTCCCAATTGTTGCCAACCTTGAACGCAACTACCCCATCGTCGCCTTCATCGAAGATCCCCTCCCCTGGACAGACATCGATGGCTGGCGCACCTTACGCGGTAAAACCCAACTGCCCATCGTTATGCACAATGCCCAACTGGGTGGCCTACAAGAAGTCATTCACGGTGTGGCCGACGTTTACATGACCGGTGGTGGCATTGGCAAGACCCTCGAAGCAGGTTATGCCTATGGCAAGGCCAACATTCAAGTGCTCATTCAACAATCGGGCAATGCCCTCATGAAAGCCTTCTCACTTCACCAAGCTGCCGTCTTGCCCACCGCAACCGCACACCTCATTACCTTAGACGATCAGTATGAAGACGACATCACCACCTCAACAATCGATGTCACCGACGGTTTTTCGCGTGTGCCCGAAACACCCGGCATTGGTCTCGACATTGACGAAACCAAACTCAAACAAGCTGCCGAACGCGCCCACCTAACCCAAATCAATACCATCGGCGTTATGCACCTGCCCAGCGGGCACAAAATCTATACCCAAGGCGACCCCAAAGTCGAAACAGTCACCGGCTTTGAAGAAGGTGCCATTCAAGGCATTCACTACGAACGATGGGCAGATGACGGATCTGAAGACTTTAAAAACATGTCTGCCCGGGTTAAGCGTGAAGGCACTGTGATTGAGAAATAATGAGACATCAGCCCCAACAAGAGCCCTTTGCAATCAATAGTTGCCGAGGGCTTTTGTTTTCTTTATATCTATACGCCAGCAGATTTGTATGCGAACAAAGAACTTAAGAGAGGTTTTTAATGTTTAAGACGTGCGGACTTGTTTTACTAAGCTTTCTATTTGCAACAGCCAACACACATGCCCAACTGACACACGGCCAAGGAGAAATGGCGGGTGAGGTCACACAAACCAGCGTCATCCTTCAATCACGACTCACAAAAGGCACCACGCTTGTCAATGGCGATTTGCCAGGCCACGCTGGCTGGGCGCAATTTGAAGTCTCTCGCAATGCCGATTTAAGCCTTGCACTTGTCACGGGCTGGCAAGAAGCCTTTGACCAAGACGATTACATCATTAAAGCCCAAGTAGATTTGTTAGAACGCGACACCCAGTATTATTATCGACTCGTATTTGGCGCCAACACCAAAAACGTTACACGAGGCAATATCCGCTCGTTTCGTACCTTACCCAAAGCCGATGTCATAAAACCCATGCGCCTTGTCATTGTCACAGGTATGAATTATCACAAATTCCACAAAGGCCCCAATGCCTATCAAGGCAAAGACAAAGACCAGGGCTACCCCGCCCTTGAGGCCATAACAAACCTCAAACCCAACTTCTTCATCGCCACAGGTGACAACGTTTATTACGACCAGCCCCAAAAAACCACGGCCAAAACCATCAAACAAATGCGACAAAAATGGCACCAACAATTTGCCCAACCCCGTTTTGCTCGCCTCTTTGAGAGCGTGGCAACCTACTGGCAAAAAGACGACCACGACTATCGTTATGACGATGCCGACGCCACAGGATCACGCTTGCCCTCACACAAAAATGGCATTGCCATTTTCAAAGAACAAGTGCCCATCACAGATCCCCTTCGAAAAGATGGGCTCACCTACCGCACCTATCGGTTGGGAAAACTCGTACAAATCTGGCTCACCGAAGGACGCGACTATCGCAGCCCCAATACCATGCCCGACGGCCCCGACAAAACGCTGTGGGGCGAAAAACAAAAAGAATGGCTCAAACGCACACTGTCTGAAAGTGATGCCCCCTTCAAATTCCTCATCTCACCAACACCCCTCATTGGCCCCGATGAAAACCGAAAAATCGACAACCACGCCAACCTCAAAGGCTTCCGGTATGAAGGCGATACATTCTTCACGTGGTTATATCGCAACGGATTCTACAACAAAAACTTCTACATCTTATGCGGCGACCGGCACTGGCAATACCACTCGATTCACCCTTCTGGTTTTGAAGAATTTTCGAGCGGAGCACTGGTCGATGCCAATGCGCGAATGGGCATCAACCCCGGTGACCACCAATCAACAGACCCAAACCGATTGATCAATCAAAAATTCACCAACAAAGAACCCACCGGTGGTTTTTTAATGGTTGATGTAACACCCAGCGACAATGGCACAACGACGGCAGCCATCATCTTCTACGACGAAAAAGGCACCGAACTGTATCGTGTTGAAAAAACCGCTCAAATCAAATAAAAAGCGGCACCCAAAATGGGTGCCGCTTGAACCAATCTTCTTCTTCCTTTAGTACCTATTTACTCCGCTTTCTTTTTTTCTTTTGCGTCTTTGACCCACGCATCCAAATCGTGAACATCCACCCGCTCACGATCAAAATTTGCCGTGGCATCAAACGCACCCTCAATATCCACTACCAAGTCAGCTTCATCAGGCACATCGGCCAATGGCGCCAACGTATTGTCAAATGTCGCAAGCAGAGTTTGCACAGCCGCAAGTTGCTGTGATACCATATCCTGAAACTGCAATGTATTCATGATATTTTGCAATTGACCTTTCGCGGCTTGAGGCAGTTTTTCATCGGCAAGCAACAGTTGCAACGCGGCAAACAATTCACCACAAGCTGCTTCTGTTGACTGTCCAATATATGTCAAAATGCGCGTTGTCTGGCCAATAGCTTTTCGTCCATCAGCGGCAATATCGTGTAACAAGTGTTCATCAGGCATTATACCCCCATGGAACGGATAAATTCAGCGTGTTGGCAACAGACTCTAATAAGGTTTTGTGATCTTCAGAAATTGGAACACCTTCTACACGCCACTCTTGTTCGTGCTGCCACTCCAAACTGCCTGGCAGCTCAGTGCTGGGCAATCCGGGCATCGGTTTTAACGACCGCGCTTCTAAAATAATACGGGATACCTCCTGTTTAAAATCCCCAGCGTCATTCAGCTGTGCTGGATCAAGCGCCACAATTAAAAACCCACGTGTAGCACCCGCAAACTTCCGCTCACCCTCCGGCACCGTGCCCGCCAAAATGCCGCGTGCCGTGGCTCGACACACCCCGCAAGTCTACCCCCACCAAATAGTGTGCAATCAATGCCGCATCTCTATCGAGCAAATGCAGTGCTTTGAACACATCTGTCGCAAATGCCTCTAAAGGTTCTGGCATCACACAGAAAGCGTTTTCTGGAAGCGGTTCGGCCATAACAACCTTTCATAAACACGTAAATGATAAAACGCAATGACGACGGCCCCCGGTTTTCCGTTGTCCGTCGTCAATCGTCCGTCGTCGTTTTACGACCCTATTCATTCACAGCCGGACAAGTAAGATGAATGCGGTGTTTGTCATCTGTCGGCAATTCGGTCAATATCTGAGCATATCGTGCATCAAGATGTGCGGCAGCCATTCGATACAACGGCATATATGAAACAAGATTGTGATCGCGAATCTGCTGCCAAGTCCATTCCTTTTCTTTCCGAATATACGGAACAAACCAATCCAACGCTTTGGCAAGGCTGTGACCGTCTTCTGTTTCAAATGCCCACAGATCTTCATCTACGTGTCGCGCCAAAAGCGTCAAGTTTACAAAACCCATCGTGTTCATCAAGCTATAACCCCGTGAATTAGTTCGCCCCAATTCGTGCGGTTGGGACCCATCGGGTTCTATCTGCGTGGCAAGGCGCACACGCGGCACGCTTTGCGCAATCTGTTTTGCAATCTCGGGCTGTTTGGTATAAAGCGCCAACGCAATAGCCTGCATATCATAATACGTACCGTGATTGTTGCCTGCTCTCGCTTCATCTTTACCAATCTTACTTTCCAAATTCCAGGTCAAATACGCGGCCATCCACGCTCTCATACCCTCTCGCTCGGCCTCTGGCCAAACACCCCACGGTTCGTGTTCAAGCAACAACATTGCATCCACTAAGCGCGTAAATGTGCCCGCAGTATCAATAATACCAACCCCGCGCCCCGCGCAAATGCCCGGAATCGCCTGCCCAAACTCCAAATTGGGATTCATCTTGGTGGTCTCATCGAGAAACCACACGCGCAACAATTTGGCCGCGTGTGTGGCATAAAGCTCACTCTCAAACAAAAAACTCGCCAGCGACAAAGTCTCAACACCAGAACACACAGGGCCCATTCGCGCATTGTCATAATTGTGGCGACTGGGGTTGACCTCACCGTCGCGGCGAATATAGGGCAACCCATCCGATTTATCCGGATCGGGCCACCAGTAGGGGCCCACGCTCATATAGTCGTGTTTGTCACCACTGGGCGGCACCAGCTCTTTGTCCACAACAGAAACAGGCTCAAACAACAGCGCGTCGTCGGCCTGCTGATACAGCGGAATCAGCGCTGGCATCAATTGCCCCGCATTGGACGCCTTGCGAATGGCATCCAGCGTGTCAGCATCCCAAATCAAAAGTTTCATAACATCCTCAAAAGAAAAAGTAACTCAGTTTACAGAACGAAAGAGCGTTGAACACATCAATTTGTATTCCGCTTTTGACTTTCATTATCCATTGCCCTGCCCCGGCGCATCGCCCCAATCGGGCACGTCCAAAATCTCACCATCACGCAACGCCGACTTGTGCGCCATCACACCCGCCGCCATATATCGCGCGGCTTCCCACGCATTAATTGCGGGGGTGCGTTCTTGTGCCACAGCCTCCACAAATTCATGCACCAGATACGCGTGCGATCCTCCGTGACCGCCATAAAAATCCGACTTCTTGCTGATATCCTGAAATGCCTCCGCAACATCTTCTGGCAACGGATCGCGCATATCCGCAACCGTCAAAGGTGTGGCATCGTGTTTGCCCACCCAGGTATTTTCTTTAAAAGAAGCCTGCGTACCAAACACGCGAAAAACTTCCGAGCCACCGTGACCAATCTGTCGATATTCACAGATCCGCATCGTCGCCCCATTGCTCATATTAAATAGCGCGGTCTCATTGCTAAACTGATCATCAAAATACGGATCATTGTCTGGGTCGTTATACCCCCAAGCACACACTTTCACCGCGTGTGCGTTCATCACGCAGATCGGTCCCGAAGTCGAGTGCGTCGGATAATGCATGGGTCCCGACACAACCCCACGCGCCTGATAGGTCTTCGAAAATTCTCGCCACTCCTCACCGGCCTTGCTCGCCAAGCGCCGGCGCTGCACCTCGCGCAACCCATGATCCACATCGTGCAAATATTCTCCCTCGGCATATACAAAGTGGCCAAAAGCACCCTCAGCAGCTTTTCGACGGCAGTACATCGCCTGCGGTCGATAATACGTCGTTTCACCCAACATATAGTGCTTACCCGTGCGGCCACACGTTTCAACCAACTGGTTGCACCAATCCAAAATCTCATCGCCGTCTGGCAACGACACAACGGGCACCGCGCTATAAACGTGCTTGCCCGAGTTCATCACCTGAACCGCCTGTGCCGCGTGCAACCAAGGCTGTGTGATCAGCACAATTGCATCCAGATCCGATTGGCAAATCGCATCCAAAGAATCATACACATCCGACAGATCAAACTTATTCCGAAACACCGGGTTCTCGGCAAATTTTTGTACCCGCTCAGGCTCGCGATCACACAACGCAATGCGATCGACCAGCGGGTGCGCCTTAAACAAACCGGCAAAAGAAGAACCAAAACTGCCCAACCCCACCAAACCAATACTGATTCCCATTCCAATACTCCTTGAAGATTCGTATTACGCCCCCGCAATTCTCGGCATCGGCAAAGACTCTTTATACATTTCTGCGTGCAAAAACTTCCGTGTCAATTCCATCTTCAAGCTTTGACTCTCCGCGTCATTCCACAAATTGTTCACCTCACCCGGGTCTTCTTGCAAATCAAACAACTCTCCATACTCCTGCCCGTAATACACCGTCAACTTATACCGATCTTCCACGTACGTCTTCACGTGCAACGTCAACGGGTCATGATGATTTTCCACAATCACGTGATCGCGCACGGTCTCTTTTTCACCGTACCAAACCGGCGACTGATCTTCCCCCGTCATCCCGTGCGGAATATCAATGTCCGCCGCACTCAAAAACGACGGCGCCAAATCCACCAACGACTGCAACGACGCAGACTGCTTGCCCGCAGGCACCTTACCCGGCTGGCGCACCACAAACGGCACCTTCACCATATCTTCATAATGAAACGCACCCTTGGCCGTCAACCCGTGCTGACCATAAAAATGCCCGTGATCAGACGAAAATACCACCAACGTAGTCTCCGCCAAACCCAGTGCGTCGAGCTTGTCCATGATCTCGCCAATCTGCTTGTCCATCAAACTCACCATTGCGTAATACGTCGCCACATCTTTGGCCAATTCTTCCTTGTTGTGCAAATGCGATTGAAGCCCGTGCAACCCCTTGCCACTCGATTTCCACGGCGAAAAATCAGGCTTCTCCGTCTGCGTCAACTGAAAATGCGGCGGGTTCTTGTCGTGCTCACCCGGCGTCACTTCTGCCACTGTCAACGACTCAGGGTCATACATTGTGTCCCAAGGACGCGGCACCAAATACTTCGGGTGCGGGTCAAAAAAGCTCGACCACAAAAAGAACGGCTCGTCATTTTCTTTATACTGCTCCAACAGGGCACACGACCGCTCCGCAATCCACGTCCCGTAATGAAATTCTTCCGGAATCTCCCACGTGCGTTTCTGCGTGGTATTGTTCCCCGTGGGCGGCCGATAATAATCCTTCCAATTCGTACACCCTTTCTCCTCCAACCAAATCGCATAATGCTGCCCCACGTGTGCTTCATCCGTGTGATTACGCGCCAACTCAATGTGCTCAAACCCGTAAAACGGCTCCTTATAATTGCGCCAAAAATCCAAATCTTGCAACGTTGGGTACGACTCCAAAGACGGAAACTCATCCGTCCCCTGCAACGGCTGAAAATGCGCCTTCCCCACCAATGCCGTACGATACCCCGCCGCCATAAAATCTTCACCCACCGTGTGCTCACTCTCCAACAACTTCGTCCCCAAAGAATACGCCCCGTGCTGGCTCGGATACTTCCCCGTCACTATCGACGCCCGCGTCGGCGTACACGTCGGATTCGGGCAATACCCCCGCGTAAACATCGTCCCCTGCTTCGCCAACCGATCCAAATTTGGCGTCTTAATCTCCGGGTTCAACAACCCCATCGTGTGCCAATGCTGCTGATCAGACGTAATCAATAAAATATTCGTTCGCTCCGACATAACCCACCCTTTCGTTATCACTTCCAGCCGTTGACACTTTCGATTGACTTTCGCTGTTGACGCTCTCCTGCCTTTAACTTCCGCCTTTGGCTGTATTCTGTCTCCTCTATTCTCCCTTCCCAATGTAATATAGCCCACAAGAGACAGCAACGAGGAAATCAGCCGTCCATTTTTCAAAATTCG